>JBARNF010000954.1:0-7056 GCA_049802835.1 Bradyrhizobium sp. | reverse complement strand
CGGCGAGGGCGGCGCGAGCGGCAGCTCTGGCGGCGGCACATGGTCGACGATCGGCACAGCGCCGCCGTCCTTGAAGGCCAGCGGCGTTCGATACTTCCGACGGGTCACCATCGGTTCACCACAACGTTAGAGATCAGGGTGCCGACCGGCGGACGTTCGGCAGGTAGTCATCCTCGCCGACGTGGTTCTTGTCAGAGCGGCCGGGACCACCGGCCATCGGCTTCTTCGGGTGCTTGGTGTAGCTGTTGGCGGTCGCACGCTCGGCCCAATAGTTGAGCGTCGACATGTTGCGGCTCTCGCCGGACGGCCCGGCCTGCCGCTTGATCTCGCGGAGTCGTTCAAGTCGTGACATCGGTCTCTCTTATCGGCTGCGGGTCTGGAAGGTCGTGATCTCGGTCGGCTGCCCAAACTCGTCGACCCGGACATTGGCATCCCGCATCGGGACCGCTGGCCGATGGCCGCGCGCGGCCTCTTGCAGGTATTCGTCTCGCGTGCGGTTGAGAAAGTCGGCGAGCGCGACGGCGACATCGCCCCGGGTGCCGTAGACGTTCGAACACGGCCGCGTGCCGGCCGGGTGCTCGATCTGCACCTGCCATTGCTTCGGGCTGCCATTCATCTGCGTGGCACGGGCAATGCGCTTGGCGCCGTCGTCCTCGACTTCGACGATGTAGACCTCGGCCGCCCGGGTGCTCTTGAAGGTCAGGACCATGGCTTACCTCCGAACCGTTCCCTGATCGTCGCGGTACTCGCCGGTCCGGCGCATGTGCTGGTAGCGGGATTTCTGCCGCGCATACATCTCGATCTTCTGCTCCCGCGACAGGCTCGGGTTTTGACTGAAATTGGCCGCGACCTGCATCTCGTCGTCGGTCAGACCGTGCGGGTTCTGCTGCCGGGCCTGCGCCTGCCCCCGCTCTTGGTAGGCGTTGGCCCGTTGCGCGAGTGCGGCGTACTGAGCATCCAATTCGAGAATCCGGTTTGCCGCGTAGTTCACCCGGTCGGGGTCCTCGGCATGGCGGCCAGCTTCAAGCTCGGCCGCATATTGCACCCTCTCGGACTCGATGCGCTGAGCCTGCGCGGTCATGATCGCTTCATATGAGTACATCGATTGCTCCCGTCAGAGTGATACCGTTTGTCCGTTGCGATCGGCGCCGTTCGGTTGCTGCCGCACGGCGGCGATGGCGCCGTGATGTGTCAGATAGAGATTGACCGCCTGCCGAAGATGGTCCGCGCGGTCCATCAGCGACATCTCGGCTAGCAATTTCAGCGCCTCGAATTGCTGATCGGATGTCCAAAATTCAATCTTGATTGGAAAGCGCTGCTTCTTGGCCATGACGGCATCCTGCTATTTGCACGCAATGAGCCGGTGCTCACACTGACAGCGTCCTTGTCCTGTCGCGTCAGCGCCGGGACACAATCCCGCCGGAGCAATTGCGGTATTCGCTCCACGCGTCGGCAAGGCGATCGTTGGCCTTGTTCAACTTGCACGGTGAACCGCCGCGCCGATATTCTTCGGTCGCCTTGCGGACGTTCTCCTCAGCAGCGACAACATCAGCGGCGTATCGTTCGAGGTTAGCCATGGCCGAAGCCTTCTAGACAAGAGGCGTGGATACGTTCAGTCTATGCTGAAGAGCGGCTACAAACAACAAGTTGTTAGTTTGCCAACGGAGTGCCAACATGATGCCAACCTACGTCACAGCCGCGTCGGGCAACATCTCGCCTTGGAGGCTCGTGAACTGGCACACGACACCAATCAGCATTGGATTCGGTATTCTCGCCTCTGGTCTTTCCAGCCAATACACGCTGCAGATCACTTTCGATGATCCGACCAACATCTATCCATCTTCGGCCGGGCCAACCGTCTTCAGCGCGTCCGCAGTGAGCGCGATCATCACCAGCTCGGCCAATCAGGCGGGAGCGATCATTCAGCCGATCGCGGCATGGCGCGTCAACAATTCCTCGACGTCTGGTGCTGTGACCGTCACCGCGCTGCAAGCTGGCATTGGCTGATGGCCGACGACGCCAAGATCATCGCCGATGGACGCGAGGCCCTGTCGCGCATCCGCCATGGCGAGCGCATATCCTTTGATGACTGGTGCGCTGTCGGGCGCGCCTGCCGCATCGGTCGCCGCGAGGCAATGATGCTGGCCGAGGTCAACTCGCCGAAGGGTGCGGCGTACAGCCTCCGCATGAACGGCTGGCTGGCCGACCACGGCCTCGGCGACATCAGCCGCATGGATCAATACTGGTCGATGCTGATGGCGGACAATGCCGAAGCGATCGCCGCATGGCGCGAAGCCCTGCCCGAAGCGAAGCGTCGCCGGTTCACGACCCCGCATGGGACGGTCAAGGGCTGGCAGAACAGCTTGCAAGGTCCATTGCCGAGGGCGCGAAACATCGTCCAGAAGCCGCCCTCGACATGGAAGGCGAAAGGCGCTCCGATCGGCATTTCCGGTGACATGATCCAGCGCGCCGCTCTCGCTATGCGCAAGGGGTGGTGCAATGACGTTGTTGTTCTTGCTCGTCTCGCGCTTCAGGCCGCCATCCGCAGCGAGACTGATCTGAGCGAGCTGCTTCCGGCCCCAAAGCAACGGAGCCGGCCAAACCATCAAGCCGAGAGTGTTACCGACGACATGGGGCAACTCGGCTCCTCGGCTGCTTGATGGCGTCAATCACCAGATGCGCGTGGCACCTCTGGTGACCTTGTAGTTGCCAAGGCGATCGGTTGCGTCCGGAACGAATCGAGCCTCAAGGACTCTGAGTCCGAATGATGCTCAGTTTCTGCCTGCGCTGCGATGGGACGGGATGGGTCTGCGAGAGCCATCCCGATCGGCCATGGGAAGGCAGCGCCCGCGCCTGCGCGTGTGGCGCGCCCGGCGAGCCTTGCCCGGTCTGCAATTGTGCCGATGAGGAAACCGTGCCGCGCCTGCCGGAAGGCTTAGAAGCGGACGTGGTGCGCGACCTGGACACCGACCCGCTGGACATGGACACCGAGGACCGCGAGGACATCGAGGCCGCGCCGCCGCGGAAGGCCAACTGATGCGCAAGCTGCCGGAACTGCCGCCTGACGTCGCCCGCGCGCTCGTCAGCAATGCGCGCGCCTATTACGCGGAGCGTGATCCCGCGAAGCGCGAGATGATCGCCGTACTGCAGCTGCGAGAGTTGGAGGATCACTGGCCCGGAAGGGTGCGGCTCAACGAGGTGAAAGAGGTGTTTCACGCGTTGCGCGCCGAGGCCGAGCGGCAGCCGACGAAAAAGGCCGCCGGGTGATCATCCCGGCGGCCCCACACCACACCCGGCACATCACTACCGAGCAATTGTCGTGTCGTTTTGTGTTGTGTTGACATGCCCAACCCCGGGGCATGAGGTCGATGGAGCATTCCCTCGCGTTCTGGACCTTCGCACTCGGCACTCGCTCCGTAGAGCCCTCGCCACTCGCGTTCGTCTCGCACGCTCTCGACTGCACGATCAACCTGACCGAACGATAACGCACCGGGAGCCGGTGTAAACCCGACGGGCTAAATTTCGGTGTCGATAGAGCCGCAACTACACCAGTGGCGCCAGATCGACCTCATAGGCAAGATAAGCCGTCGTCACGTTGTCGCCATGACAGACGATCACCTCGCCCGTCTGCCAGTTCGTCACACGCCTCGGCGCATCCCGCGTCGTCTGGCCGACAAACTGCGCCCGGAACCCCGCCAGAACGCCCGCAAGGCCCGGTGCAACATCGGCCGGAACCTCGACGCGCCAGATGTTGCCGTGGTCGGAGATGACGCTGCCGTGGTTGGCCTCGACAACTAGACGGAGACGGGCGGCAAGGTCGGACATGACGGCTCCGGTAAGTGGTTGATTTCGAATGGTCGAGTTTTCGACCGGTCGGCAAGTCCTTGATTTTGAACGGCGCAAAATTGCGCCAACCTCCTGATCCTGCTCACGGTAAGCAAAATTGCTGTCCGTGGCTAAGTCATTGATTTTGAACCATACAAAATTGTATTTCCCTGGAAACAGGAGACAGCGGCCACCTCCTGCAAACGCATGTAGGCCCTATCCGCGCGAAGATGCGGGCCTATCAGGCGGCAGACGAGAACGCCGTCACCTCGGCAAACGCGACAGCGCCACGCAGCAGCCGCACCAACTCAGCGTTCAACGAGTGCCCGTGCCTGCGAGCCAGCTCCTTGATCCGCTGGTCAAGCCCGTCATCCGGTAGCCGCAACGTGCAGTGAACCGTCTCACGATCCCATTCTCTGGCCATCCAAACCTCGTGGAAGAGGGGTCCCCGTGGAAGAACTTGGGACTCCAAAAGTAGGTACCATCTGCGTGCGTGTTGAGACTGAGGGGGGAACAGATAAATCCGAGGAGGTGATTTTACCTGCGGCTCCCCGGTGGGGTCGGGTCCCCTCCCCGTCCCGCCGGCCCCAGCTCGCCAATCGGCCTCGGCAGGTGGCGCGAGCGGGTGCGACAACGACGTGATTTGCCCGGAACAATTCCCCAAGGCTATCCAAGCCATTGAACTATCAGCGCTTGGCACCGGTTATCTGATCCGGTGTGGCCATTGGATAGTTGGTTTCGGCCTCGCCGATCGCGCCAACCGTCGCAGCATTTTGCTGATTTCATCGTATCCTAGCCGTCGGAGCACGGCATCAGCCTCGTGCAGCTCTTCGCGGCAGACATCGCAGGCTTTTAGGACGATCTCGCAAAATATGATCTCGTCGCTCCCCGAGGCGCGGCAGCACGCCACGTCATAGGCGATTGCCTCGGCTAGGTTCGCGAATCTGATCGTTTCGCCAGCACTCTCGGCCGACGAGTCGCTGTCCTGCTTTAACAACGCGACCGCTTCCTTGATCGTTTTCTGACGCGAGCGATCAGTCGGCATTGATTACCTTCGCCTTTGGCAGCGACTTGGGCGGCTCGTTGCCCAACATCGCGACCGCCTGCCGGAAGTTGTCCAGGAAGCCCGCGGCGTTCACTTCCACCGTTTGATTGATGTTGATGTCCTTCGGCAACAACGAGGCGATTACCTTGAGCAGCGTGCCCGGCTCATCCCGGGCAACGCGGGCGATTATATCGGGGCCGTGACATTCCCATTCATCCCGAAGGTCGGTGATGAAGGCCTCGCCGAGTCTATTGCGCGATCCTTTCGGCCTACCCCCAAATCCGGAATTGCCCGGTAGAAATCGGCCGGTCCTCGTGTCGCGCTCGTTCTTGTTGTTGTCGCCCATCTGCAGTGCATACCATGACGACGGTTGCCTCGCACACGGGTAATCAGTGATGTCAGTGGTTCCCCATCTCGAAATCCGAGTGCCCTGTCACACATTCGGTTCGTCAGTCCTCAACGCCCAGGCAAGCACGCGAGCAACAAGATGGAATATCACTGACATCACCGACTTCACCTACGAGGTTAGTCGCCGAGCAGCTGCGATCTGGTCTCGCGAGGACAACGAGCTCTTGGCATAGACGGCCTGCCGCTTGCCTCCGATATGCCAGAGCCCGTCGCCCGCATCGCGGTTTCGGACCGCGACATAGCCACACCTGTCAAGCCGGGCCGGGATCACGCGGCGGTTCTTCTTATCGCGGAGCCAGATGGCGGTCTCCGGGGCCGCCCGAAGAGCGATCCGGTCCAATGTCGTGGCGTCTGGCCTGCCGAGGTCGTCGAGCGCATCCGAGAGTTCGGCGTCCTCCGCCGCCCTATTCGCGTCGACGATCTGCCAGAAGGCGTCGGTCTTGGGAGGTGGCGCCTTAGGATCGAACCTTCCAATGTCCATCTGCTGCAGGTATGCCGCAACATCGCCGATACCGCCGTTGTGGTACCAGCGCCATATCTCTTGCCAGTAGCTTTCGGAAAAGCGCTCCTTGGTCATCTCCGACCATGCTACGTAATGCCGGCGGTCGTCGGCGGGCAGATAGATTCCGTCAGACTTATAGTTGCTTGTGATGACTACGCCTGTGACGTTCGGCACGCTGTGCTCCCGCAGGTTCTTCTCGTCGACCCGAAGGACATCGGGTGGTGCTGCCGTGTAGGCCTTCATGTGGTCGTAAAACTTGAACCGGTCACTGTCACCTAGGTCCCTCGCCTCGTTGATACGCAGGATGACGGACTTGACGAAGCTGTTGAACCTGCCCGCCACCTGCTGCGGCGACGTCTCCATGAAGTTCCACGGGCCGACCGCATGCTTAGCCGGCTCCAACAAAGTGTCTTTGCCGATGCCCTGCGCACCTCCAAGTACAAGCGCGTGATTGACCTTCTCCCCTGGCCGCTGGACCCGATGTGCTAACCAAAGCAAGATGTGGTCCGCCTGATCGCCATAAACCGCTCGGAGATGTTCAAGCCATTGCACCGCATTCGCTGCAACGCCGAGCATGATGGTTGGGGGGCGGTACAGGTTGAAGCAATTCAGACCTGGTCGCTCGGTCCAGCCACCATCCTTGATCAGCTTGTCAGCGATCACCAAAGGCGCTCCCGGCACCCATGACATTTGCTCGACAGGCCTGTTCCGGTCGAGCCATTGGCTGGCCAGCACCGCTTTGTCGCCGCTCAGGATGGGTTTGATCCTTGCATTGACACTTGCTGCCGGCCACATGTCGCCCGTCGGCACGAAGATATAGGAGTGTGCTGGCATCAGCGCGTAGAAGTCACCGGTCGAGACCCCCGAAATCGATCCGAAGCTGGTCGACAACGACTTGCATACCTTCGCGGCGTCGGCCGGCTCGTGCGCGGCGCCGTTGTTGTCGACGGCGCGTTGTTTCAGGAGATTGGCGTCTCCACGATCCTTAGGCAGAGACGTTGACGAATGCGCTTGCGATAGCGCATGGGTTTCTGTATTCCGGAAGCCTGTTGAAGTACTTGCCGATTCCAGAAGCCCCGCGCGCGGCGCCGACCGTAGTGCGGGGTTTTTCATGCCTTGTCCTCGATCTGCAGGACGACGTTGGCTAGCATCCGTTCAAGCGCTACAACCGGAACCCGAAGCCGCCCGCCGATCCGGATGGTCGGGATGTCGCCCCTTTGTGCAGCGAGATAGCTGCCGTTTTGCGACAATCCGAAATAAAGCCGTCCTGCCGTCG
>JBARNF010000953.1:0-6785 GCA_049802835.1 Bradyrhizobium sp. | reverse complement strand
ATGACTTTGGCGATGAGCTGGGACGAGTGGGCCCGGCATGATGGCATGGCGCTCGCAGCACGCGTCAAGAGCGGCGAGCTGACCGCGGCGGAATTGGCAAGCCAGGCGGCTGCGGGAATTGCCAAGGTCGATCCAAAACTGTCCGGCGTCGTCGAGGTGTTCGCCGACGCCATCGAAGATCCGATCAAGGCCGGCGCCAACGCCGAAGGTCCCTTTGCCGGACTGCCGTTCCTGATGAAGGATCTCGGACCGACCATGGCCGGGCGGCTGCAGGAGCAGGGCTCGCTGTACATGCGCGGCAACCGTCCCGCCGCCGACACGCACCTCACGTCGAAGATGCGCAAGGCCGGGCTCAATCTGATGGGGCGCACCACGACGCCGGAATTCGGCGTCTGCAGCTCGGCGGAAAATCCCGCGGTCTACGTCACCCGCAATCCCTGGAACACCGACTACACGACCTGCGGCTCGTCGGCCGGCAGTGCGGCGATGGTGGCCGCCGGCGTGGTGCCGATCGCGCATGCCACCGACGGTGGCGGCTCGATCCGCATTCCCGCCGGCGTCAACGGCAACATCGGCCTCAAAGTCTCGCGCGGCGTGTTCTCGATCGCGCCGCATCTGTCGGATCTCAGCGGCTTGGTCTCAATCCAGGGCTGCCAGTCCCGCAGCGTGCGCGACACCGCGGCCTTCGTCGATCATTGCCGTGGCGGCGCGCCCGGCGAATTCATGCCATACTGGACCACGCCGGAGCCTTACGTCGAACTGATCAAGCGCGATCCGGGCAAGCTCCGAATCGCGCTGTCGCACCAGTGGGGCGATTACCGCGCGACGCCGCACATCGCGGCCGAGCTGGCGCGCGTCGGCAAATTCCTGGAGAGTCTCGGTCACCACGTCGGCTACGCGCTGCCGGAAGTCGACTATCGCGCGGCGTTCGCGGCCCAGACCACCTGCTACATCTCGAACTTCGCCATCGTCATCAACAACCTGCTTGCCGCGCGCAAGCTCGAGCGGCCGCCGGCGGACCTGATCGAGCCGGTCAACATCCGCATCTGGGAAGCCGGTCGCGACACCAGCTTCGCCGAACGCGCGGCGATGCAGGCGGTGTTCAACACCACCTCGCGGGCGTTCGGCACGTTCTTCGAAGAGTGGGACATCATCCTGACGCCGATCACCGCGCTGCCGACGCCGAAGATCGGCACCACGGAATATCTGACCATCAGCGACAATCCGTCCGTGCTCGACTGGTTCGAGAATCTGTGGCGCAACTTCGCGTTCACGCCGCTCGCCAATCTCTGCGGCATTCCGGCGCTGTCGCTGCCGCTCGCGACCAACGAGCATGGCCTGCCGCTCGGCATCCAGGCGATGGCGAAGCAGGCCGATGACGGCCTGCTGCTGCAGCTGGCGGCCCAGATCGAGCGCGCCATCGATGGCAAATGGAACGGCGGCGCGACGCCGGTCGTGCATGTGACCAGCAAGTGAGCAACTCACGCGTCTGATCCTGATGACATGATGGACTGCGCCGGGCGTGGACAAGGCGCTCGCATTTCCGGCAATCTTGCATCTCCGACCACAGGCGCGCCCAATGAACATCCTGCTGCTCAATCCCAACATCCGCACCGACATCACCGAGCTGATGCTGCAGGTCGGCCGCGAGGCGGCCGCGCCCGGCACCACGCTGATCCCCTGCACCGCGCCGCGCGGCGTGCCCTATATCGCCACGCGGGCGGAAGCACAGATCGGCGGCGCCGTCGCATTGGAGATGCTGGCGGAGCGCAACGGCAGCTTCGACGCCGCGATCATCGCCGCGTTCGGCGATCCCGGCCTGTTCGCCGCGCGCGAGCTGTTCGACGTGCCGGTGATCGGGCTGGCGGAAGCCGCCATGCTCACCGCCTGCATGGCCGGGCGGCGCTTTGCCATCGTCACCTTCGCGCAGGCGCTCGGCCCCTGGTACGAGGAGTGCGTGCGGATGCACGGGCTGATGGAGCGCTGCGCCGGCATCCGCATGCTCGACGGCAGCTTCAAGCAGATCTCCGACGTGCAGCACGAGAAGGAGGAGCTGCTGGTCGAACTGGCGCTGCGCGCGGTCGAGGAGAACGACGCCGACGTGCTGATCTTCGCCGGCGCGCCGCTCTCAGGCCTCGCCGCCCGCGTCGCGCATCGCATTCCCGTGCCGGTGGTCGATCAGGTGATCGCCGCGGTGAAGCAGGCCGAGGCGCTGCTGGCCTTGAAGATGCGCAAGGCCACCGCCGGCACTTTCCGGCGACCCGCCGCAAAGCCAACCACCGGCTTGCCCGAGGCGCTTGCCGCGCGGCTGGAGCATCGCGACGGGTAGTCGAATAACCTCGATATGAGTAGCGGCTTGCGCATGGTCCTGGCGAGAGCACAATCAGAGCAGCTGGCAGGCGCCAACCTCGCCCCGCAAGCGGGGCGAGGGAGCGCACCGTCCGCGACGTTCGCAGCTTGGATCTAACTTCCGCTGATACGCAGGTAGAAGAACGTCATCGCGAGCCGCCCTTCGGGCGCCTCGGAATGACGTGGGGATAGGGCAAGCCGCGAACTCGGATCGAAGGTCACCACATTCGCATACCGGCCACAGCTTCTCCTGTACACAAGGCGCCTCTGCTGCCTGAAAAGACGGCACGTTTCTTGCTTTTTCAAACGAGTTGAGCAGGAAGCCCATGGCAAGCGTAGCAGAAGCCAAGTCACTCGTTCTGGATCGGATCACCCACCGCTTCGCAGGCGGAACGATGGCGGTCTCCGACATCAACCTGGATGTGAAGGGCGGCGAAATCATCGCCCTGCTCGGTCCATCGGGATGCGGCAAGACCACCTTGCTGCGGATCATCGCCGGCTTCATCGGCCAGAGTGAGGGACGCGTGATCATCGGCAACGACGTGGTCGATGCGCTGCCGCCCAATCGCCGCGCCGTCGGCATCGTGTTCCAGAACTACGCGCTGTTTCCGCATCTCTCGATCTCCGAGAACGTCGGCTATGGCCTCGCCGCACGCGGCGTCAACAAGACCACGCGCAACAAGGAAGCGCAGCGCCTGCTCGACATGGTGCAGCTCGGCCCATTCGGCGAGCGGCTGCCGCGGCAATTGTCCGGCGGCCAGCAACAGCGTGTCGCGCTGGCGCGCGCGCTCGCGATCAAGCCGTCGATCCTGCTGCTCGACGAGCCGTTCGCGGCGCTCGACAAGAACCTGCGGCTGGACATGCAGATCGAGGTCAAGCGGCTGCAGCGGATGGCTGGAATCACCACCCTGATCGTGACCCACGACCAGGAAGAGGCGCTGTCGATGGCCGATCGTGTCGCCGTGCTCAGCCACGGCCATCTCGAACAGTTCGGCACGCCCTCCGAGATCTACGATCGGCCGCAGACGCTGTTCGTGAATAGCTTCGTCGGCACCGCCAACCGGATGAAGGGCACGGTGATTGCGACCGATGCGGGCAGTGTCCGCGTCGGTCTTGAGGCCGGCGGCGAGATCATCGCGCGTGCGCCGAATCCGGTGCATGCCTCAGACAAGGTCACCGTCTGCCTGCGTCCCGAGCATCTCGCCTTCGTCAACGATGACACCGGCTTTGCCGGCGAGATCGGCATGGCGCTGCCGCTCGGCGCCACTGTCGTGCATGAGATCAAGGCCAAGGATGGATCGAGCATCAAGATTTCGCAGGCCCGCACCGGTGACACGCCGCTGCGCGACGCCGGCACGCCGGTCCGCGTCGCGCCGCTCGCGCCTGGGCTCGCAACCGTATTTCCGCAATAGACCAACAGACACACCGGAGTGAAACATGATGCTTGACCGACGACGGCTCCTGACCAGCGCCTTGACGCTGGGCGCCATGCACGCCTTCCCCGGCCTCAGCCTCGCCCAGGCGCGGCCGCTGGTGTTCGCGACCTTCACCGGCAGCTGGGAGGAAGCCCACAAGGCGGTGCTGGTGCCGGCGTTCCGCAAGGCCAATGCCGACGCGGCCATCGTGCTCGACCCGATGCTGTCGGTCGACCAGATCGCCAAGGTCAACGCCGCCAAGGCCAACCCGCCGATCGACGTGATGCTGCACGATCCGGGTCCGGCGCTGGTCGCGATCGGCCAGGACCTGGTCGATCCGTTCCCGGCCGACAAGAGCGCCTACTACAAGGATCTGATCCCAGAGGCGCAGGACGCGATGGGCCCGGCGCCATTTTTCCAGGTGGTCGGCCTCACCTACAATCCGGAAACCGTGAAGACGCCGCCGACGTCATGGGCGGATCTGTGGAAGCCGGAGTTCAAGGGCAAGGTCGGCATCACCAATCTGAACTCGACGCTCGGCACCGGCTGGCTGGTTGAGATCGCGCGGATGCGCGGCGGCTCCGAGGCCAATGTCGACGAAGGCTTCAAGGCGCTGGAGGAGCTGAAACCAAACCTCGCTGCCGTCGCCGCCAACCCCGGCGCGCTGGCGACGTTGTTCCAGCAGGGCCAGATCGACATCTCGCCCGGCAACTTCAACGCCATCCAGATCCTGAAAGCGCGCGGCGTGCCGGTCGAGTTCGTGGCGCCGAAGGAAGGCGCCATCGCCTTCAAGACCACGATCCATGTGGTCAAGAACTCGCCGAACAAGGAGCTCGCCTTCAAGCTGATCGAGGCGGCGCTGTCGCCGGAGGTGCAGACCACGCTGATGAATCCGCCTTACCTGATCGTGCCGACCAACACCAAGGTCGCGATGACCGGCGAGATCGCCAAGGTGCTGGCCAAGGACACCGCGGAGCTGAAGAAGAAGTTCGTGTTCCAGGACTGGAAGAAGATCAACGAGCAACGCGCGTCGTGGATCGAGAAGTTCAACCGCGACATCAAGCTCTGATGCCATGAAGAGCGCCGCGACCGTACCTGGTGACGTGACCCGCTTCAGCCTGGGGCTTGCACTGCCCCTTGGCTTGGCGTTCGCGATCTTCTTCGTGCTGCCGCTGGCGCAACTGTTCTATCTGTCGCTGCACAACGACACCGCGGCCACGGTGTGGGGGCTCGGCCAGTACATCAAGTTCCTGACCGACCCCTTCAGCCTCGGCGTGCTCGGCTCCACGCTTCTTCTCGGCGCCGAGGTGACCTTGACCTGCCTCGTGCTCGGCTATCCCATCGCCTGGCTGTATCAGCGCTCCGGCAGCCGGGTGCAGACCTTGATCATCATGATCGTGCTGCTGCCGCTGCTCACCAGCGTTGTCGTGCGCACCTTCGCCTGGATCGTGATCCTGGGACGCCAAGGCATCATCAACTCCGTGCTGCAATCGCTCGGCCTGATCGGCACGCCGCTGCGCATGATCTACACCCAAGGAGGGCTGATCGCGGCGCTGGCGCAGGTGCAGATGCCGCTGATGGTGCTGCCGCTCATCACCGCGATCGGCCGCATCGACCCCAATCTCTCCGACGCCTCGGCCTCGCTGGGCGCCGGCAGCTGGCGCACCTTCGTCAAGGTGATGCTGCCGCTGTCGATGCCCGGCATCATCGCCGGCTGCACCTTGACCTATGCGGCGGCGATCACCGCCTTCATCACCCAGTCGCTGGTCGGCGGCGGCCAGATGCTGTTCATGCCGATGTATCTCTATCAGCAGGCCTCCACCCTGCAGAACTGGCCGTTCGCCGCCGCGATCTCGATCATCTTCCTGTTCGCCGTGCTGGCGATCGTCGCGCTGTTCTCGATGCTCGGACGGCGCGCCCGCGGCTATGGAGACATCAGATGAGCCGCAGGCAGAGCAATTTCGAAGCACTGAGCTTCCAGATCGTGATGACGGTCATCGCCGTGCTGGCGCTGATCCTGATCGTCTCGCCGTCGCTGGTCGTGGTGATCGTCTCCTTCACCTCGGGCTTCTCGTTGAAATTTCCGCCCCCCGGCTATTCGACCCGCTGGTACGTCGAATTGTGGAACGCCTGGCAGCTGCAATTCGCGGCCCGCAACAGCGTCGTGGTGGCGCTGTGGTCGACCGGACTGTCGATCGTGCTCGGCGTCGCCGCTTCGCTCGCGATCTCGCGCTCCAAGAGCCTGACCGCGAAGCTGCTCGATTCCCTGTTCATGTCACCGCTGGTGCTGCCGGCGCTGGCCTTCGGGCTTGCGGCGCTGATGTTCTTCTCGCTGATCGGCCTGCCGGTGTCGCTACTCACGCTGGTGATCGGCCACACCATCGTCTGCGTGCCCTATGTCGTACGCAACACGGTGGCAGCACTGGCCCAGCTCGAACCGACCCTGCTCGAAAGCTCGGCGATCCTCGGCGCCTCGAGGCTCTACACCTTCCGCCGCATCGTGCTGCCGCTGATCCGCCCCGGCATCATCTCGGGCGCGTTCATCGCCTTCATGTCGTCGTTCGACAACGTGCCGGTGTCGCTGTTCCTGCGCGACGCCGCCACCGACATGCTGCCGATCAGGATGTGGCAGGATCTCGAAGGCAAGCTCGACGTCACGATCGCCGCGCTGTCAAGCGTGCTGATCATCGGCACGGTGGCGCTGATGGCGATCATGGAGCGAACGACGGGCCTGTCGAAGCGGCTGACAGGTTGATGCGCGGCTCTCAAGCGCCGCGAAACAGCGAATAGCCCCACGGCGTGAACTTCAGCGGCAAATGAAAGTGATCCTCGACCTTGTCGATCGTGAAGCGAAACGGCACTGTTGTCAGGAATCTGGTCTGCACGCCCGCCCCGAAGAACTCGCCGAGATGAAACAGCACTTCATATTCGCCGGCAGTCACGCCGTCGCCCTTGACGACCGGCGCCTGCAGGGTGCCGTCGGCGCCGAGCTGGCCTTCGGCGAGCAGCGCGCGATCGGGC
>JBARNF010000952.1:0-1752 GCA_049802835.1 Bradyrhizobium sp. | reverse complement strand
GTCGGGGTGAGGGGCAGCCGCACGGGTGGTGCGAGTCTGAACCCGCGGACTCGTGACACGAGATCCGGGGGAAAGCTCGCTAGACATCGCAGACGCGCACTCAAAGTGCGCAGGCGGAGGTTCTCATCGCGAAGTCTGCCCGTGTGGCTGCCCCTCACCCCAACCCTCTCCCCGTAAGGACGGGGAGAGGGAGCAGAGCGCCCGAGCCTCAGCAGCTTACATCCTATTTGGAGGAGAGCAGCTCTACGAGAAACGGGCAGGCTGCTCCAGAATCATGAACGTCACCTTCAATCCGGGTGGATCATGATTTCCATGGTCTCGTCGAGATCATCGAAGGACTCGGGAAAGCTGTTGTCCTCGACCAGGGCGACACCGCACAGGCAGACTTCACCATCGACGACGGCGAGCGCGATCGGCTCCAGGCTCAGGCCCGCGCAGGCGCCGCCGGTGCACAGCCCAGTGTCGATCTCGAACGTCGCACCGTGACGGCCACAGCGCAGCTGCGTCCGGTCGGCATTGAAGAACTGGCCGCTGCCGATGTTCAGCCACTTGCCCTCGTGCGGGCAGCTATTCACATAGCCGGCGAAACCGCCCGATGCGGTGCGGATGATCAGAATCGGAAACGGCCGCGCCTCGCCATTGTCGCCGAACCGCGACAGGCTGAACGCCTTGGCCTCGCCCGGCGCGATGCTCGCGGTCGGACAGATCACGAAGACTTCCGGCTCACGTTCCGTCATGCTCGGCGCTCCTCAAATAGCGCGACGGAGCAGCGGGACCGTGGTGACGTCTCCTGTCGCAAACCCGACGGCAGCGCCCCGAATTGTCGAGCCACAGCGCATCACTCTCGAAACTGTCCCGATCCTTGCATGACGCGTGCCGCGCGCATCGAAACCTGCGCGCAATGTCGGCTTGGAGACCATGATGGCCGCGATGAAGTTCTACATGACGCCAGGATCGTGCTCGACCGGCATTCACATCATTCTCGAAGAGCTCGAGGAGGTGTTCGAAGCCCATATCGTCAACCTCCCGGCCGGTGACAATTTCAAGCCGGACTATGTGGCGATCAACCCGAAATCGACGATTCCCGCCCTGGTGCGAGCCGACGGCAGCGTACTGACCGAGGTGCCTGCGATCGCCTATTGGCTGGGTCGTTCGCGGCCGCGGGCCAGGCTGTGGCCTTCCGATGTCGAGACCGAAACCCGGCTGCTCGAGGCTATGACCTACATCACCGGCACCGTGCACGGCCATGGCTTCGCCCGCATCTTCGCCACCCCGACCTTCAGCCGCAACGAAGCCAACCAGGACTCGGTGCGCGCGCTCGGCCGCAACATCGTCGTGAAGGGCTTTGCGGTCCTCGACAAGATGTTCGGTGAGCAGCCCTATCTCGGCGGCGAGTTTTCAGTCGCCGATCCGATCCTGTTCTATGTCGAATTCTGGGCCGACAAGACCGGCATTCCAATGCCGGCCAACCTGCTCGCGCACTACCGCCGCATGCTGGCGCGCCCGGTCGTGCAGCGGGTGCTGCGCGAGGAAGGCTATAATCCAGCGACGCTGGGGAAGGCTGCCGAATAGCTCTGCGCATTCCAGCGCCCAATTGATCCGCCGCGCTCTTTCCCCATCGTCGTTCCGGGGCCCGGGAGGCGCGACGTCGACCCGCCCGTCATTGCGAGGAGCGAAGCGACGAAGCAATCCAGGGCTGCACGAAAGGTCTGGATTGCTTCGTCGCCCTACGGGCTCCTCGCAATGACGGCA
>JBARNF010000951.1:0-2718 GCA_049802835.1 Bradyrhizobium sp. | reverse complement strand
CGCGGCGCGAATGGCTTCCTCGACCGTCCATTTCATGTTGGCATCGGCCATCAGCGGAAAGCCGCTGCCGAGATGTTTTCGCATCGCCTGCACGCGCGCGACGTCGGAGGCGAGATCCGGCCGGCCCACCTTCATCTTGATGGCGCGAAAACCCTTGGCGAGATTGTCGTCGGTCTGCTTCAACAGCGCGTCGACCGGAAGATCGAGGTCGATGCCGCCGGCATAGCAGGGCACGCGCGCATCGAAGCCGCCGAGCAGGCGGAACAGCGGCAGCTTCGCGCGCCGCGCCTTGAGGTCCCACAGCGCGATGTCCAGCGCTGACAGCGCCAGCACGACGGGCCCGCCGCGTCCGCCATAATGCAGGCCCCACCACACCCGATGCCAGATCGCCTCGGTGTCGTCGGCCTCGAAACCCGCGACCAGCTCGGTGATCTCGCGCCTGACAATGTCGGCCACCGCAGGGCCGTTGCGGCCGACCGTGTAGGTGTAGCCGACGCCTTCGGCGCCATCGGCATCGCGCACCCTGCAGGTGATGAGCTCGAAGGCCGTCATCTCACCATGCGTGCTGTCGGACAGTGTGACAGCGAGCGGAATGCGGTAGAGACCGGTCTCGATCGATGCGATCGCTGCCATCGGCGCGGTTCCTTCCCTAGATTTTTGGCCAAGGTTATGCTCGTGCTAGGGCAAGGGCAATTGCGAACGGCGCCCGACCGAGATGGGCCGGGCCTCGATGTCGATCAGCGTGATCCCTGGGGATGTGGTGAGTGTGCATGACGAGCGATCGCGACATCCTGGCCCTGGGTGACCTCGATGGCTCCGATATCCTGGGCATGCTGGCGCGAGCGCAGGAACTTGCCGCCTGCTGGCAGGCGCGCGAGATGCCGCAGACGCTTGCGGGCCGACGCATCGCTCTCGTGGTCGATGATGGCGGCTGGCGCAATACCACTGCCTTCGATCTCGGCGTGCGGTCGATGGGCGGGCTGTGCGTCCACGCGCCGATGCGTCTCAACGCAACGGAGGCGGTGGAGGATCTCGCCGCCTATCTCGACAACTGGTTCGATGCGGTGGTCTGCCGCACGCCTGCGCTCGAGATGCTCTATGCATTGTCCCATTGGGCGCAGGCACCGGTGGTCAACGCGCGCACGCGGCAGAATCACCCTTGCGAGACGCTCGGCGACCTCGCCTTCCTGTGGCATCGCCGCGGCGCCATCGATGGATTGAAGATCGCCGTGGTGGCGCCGGCCGCGAACATCCTGGGCTCGTGGATCGAGGCCGCGCAGGTGCTTCCGATCGACGTCGTCCAGGTCTATCCGGCGAAATGGCATGCGCCGGGAGATTCGCCGCGCTTTCGCGTCGCGACCGATCTCGGCGAATTGCAGGACGTCGACGTGATCATCACCGATTGCTGCCCGGGAGATGACGACGCTGGCGCCCTGCAGGACTATCAGATCACCGCAGCGCTGCTGGATAGCCTCCGGCCGGACCTGGACTTCCTGCCCTGTCCGCCCGTGACGCGGGGGCACGAGGTCTCTGGCGACGCCATGCTGCATCGAGCATGTCGGGTGGTGCAGGCCAAGGCGTTTCTGCTGCACGCGCAGAATGCCGCGCTCGAATGGGTGTTCGACAGGGCGGGGGATCGATGATCGGACCGTGGCTTACCGTGCTTTCGAACTCGGCCGCTCTTCTATCATCTCAACGGCGCGCCCGGACCGTACGAGCTCTTGCACGGCCCGCTCAATAGCGGCTCTCGTCACGGATTCGACGACGACCAGATTTGGTTCAAAGAACGCATACTCGCGTTCGAGATCGGTTTGAATTTCTTGGCTGAGGCGAACGCGATCATACAAGTTCAAACGGTATCGTCGGCCTGAGACGATCATTGCTATCGTGAGATAGCCCTTTGCGGTCACTTCCCCTTCGTAATCCGCGAAATCATCTGGGATCTCTATAGACACGTCCATCCTTGCGATCCTCAAGACATGTTGGGCCTCGACGGTCAGCTCGCGCATCATGCGTCAGGAGAGCTCGGGCGCAAGTGGCTGCGTGACGAACTGGTCACGGAATCTGACGGTGGACGTTTACGCTCGCGCCGGCCGCCGCTATGGTCGGCCATGTCCCCGGTTCGCTCGGTCCTCCTCGACCTCGACGGCACTCTGATCGACTCGCGCCCCGGCATTGCCGCGAGCACCCTGGCGGCTTTGCGATCGCTGGGGCATGCGCCTGACGACACGCTCAATGTCACCGCAGTCATTGGCCCGCCGTTGCAGGACATGCTGCGCGTGCTGCTGCAGGCCCATGGCGACGACCGGGTCGACGAAGCGGTCGTGGCTTATCGCCAGCACTATGGCGAAATAGGGCTGTTCGGCAGCGCGCTGTATCCCGGCATCCGCGAGGCGCTGCAGGAGATGCACGGCGCCGGCTTGCGGATTTATCTGGCGACGTCGAAGCGCGAGGTGTTCGCGCGGCGCATCCTGGAGCATCTCGATCTGGCATCCCATTTCCAGGCCATTCATGGCTCGGTGCCCTCGGGTGCGCTCGACCACAAGCCCGAGCTGCTCGCGCATATCCTCACCGAACGGAATATCGCTGCTTCCGACAGCCTCATGGTCGGCGATCGCCGTCACGACGTCGCTGGCGCGCATGCGGTCAGAATGCGCAGCCTCGGCGTGCTCTGGGGCTATGGCAGCCGCGACGAGCTCGAAACCGCCGGTGCAGACC
>JBARNF010000950.1:0-5717 GCA_049802835.1 Bradyrhizobium sp. | reverse complement strand
CCGAACGACACCGAGCTGCTCGCAGGCGAATATCCCCCGATCACCATCACCGAGCGGAACGAGGCCTCCTCCATAAGCCGGGTCCAGAACAGGCCGAGCCGGTTGCGCGCTTCGTCTCGGCCGCCCCGGGCAAGTCCGCTGGCGAGCAGGACGGCGTTGATGGCGCCGGCGCTGGCGCCGCTGATCGTGTCGAAATCGCAAGCGGGCTCTTCCAGCAGGCGATCCAGCACGCCCCAGGTGAAGGCTGACAACGTTCCGCCACCCTGCAGCGCCAGGGACAGTTTGCGCGGCGGCCACGTCCGCGGCGGCGGTGGCAGCGTGACGGTTGCGATCGTCTCCGCGAGTGATCGCTCGGGTGTATCTGGAAGTTTGGGCTCGGCGATCGTGGCGGCACTGGTTGCAGCGGTGATGATCTCCGCGACAGCCGCGCTCTCGACAGGCATGGTGGCTGAAGACGCGGTCTCCGAGGTCGCGCTCCCGGTATCTGGAACTTGCAGCTGAGCAGCGCTCGGGCAGGGAGCAGACTCACTCGCCGCTGGCGCCGGCTCAACTGCGCTGCCGGCCGCATCGAATGGATCGTCCGTCGACCAGATCTGAGCGGCGGAGAGAAGGGCGCTGGCGCTGGAGCGAACCGGGGCGGTTGCTTGCTGCGCCGGCTCCTCATGCGTGCGGTCGTCGCGCGTGGCTGGCGAACCGCTTGAATTGGTCTTGCGTAACCACATGCAGGAATCATGACAGGCAATCATGATTCACGCCAGAGTCTGACGCTGACTTATGAGCTCATCGCGCGCCGGTGTTGCTGCGCAGCCTCTGTGATATCAGTGCGCAACACAGGTTTTCCGTATTTGCTCCGTATTTGTCCGGAGTGATTACTTGTTCGCCCCGATCTTGCCTTCGGTGCCGGCCTGCAATCGCTTGATGTTTTCGCGGTGCATGTAAATGAGCAACAAGGTGAGCAAGGCAAATAAGGCAGCGAGCGCGGTGTGACCGAAAGCCCACAGCACGATCGGCGTCAGCACGCTGGCGACGAGCGCGGCGAGTGATGAGTAGCGGAACGCGAACGCGGTCGCGAGCCACACCAGGCAGAAGAAGATGGCGGCCGGCCAGAACAGCCCGAGCAGAATACCGATATAGACGGCCACGCCCTTGCCGCCGCGGAATTTCAGCCACACCGGGAACAGGTGTCCGAGGAAGGCACCGAGGCCCGCAAGCATCGCGGCATAGGGGCCGCCGAGATAACCCGAGATGATGACGGCGGCCGTCCCCTTCAGCGCGTCGCCGAGCAGGGTCGCGGCGGCGAGCCCCTTGCGCCCGGTGCGCAGCACGTTGGTGGCGCCGATGTTGCCGGAGCCGATGCTGCGCAGATCCTGCGTGCCGGCGAGGCGGGTCAGGATCAGGCCGAACGGGATGGAACCCAAGAGATAGCCGATGACGAGAGCGACGGGCAGAAAGGCTTCGGATGCCATCACACAACTCCTTCCGCTTCCGCGCGACGCCGTGCGTCAGACATGTTCGAATACGGTGCGGCCACCGACAATGGTGCGGACCACGCGGCCGGTGAAGCGCGCCTCGTCGAACGGTGTATTCTTGCACAGCGATTTGAGGTCGGCCGGATCGAGAATCCAGGGCACGTCAGGATCGATCACGATGATGTCGGCGGGGGCGCCCGCCCGCAGGGTGCCGCCGGGCAGGCCGAGCAGCTCCGCAGGACGGGTCGACATGGCCCGGATCAGGGTGGTCCAGCTGAGCTCGCCATTGTGCACGAGCCGCAGCGCTGCGGGCAGCATCGTCTCCAGTCCGACAGCGCCGCTGGCGGCCTCCGCGAACGGCAGCCGCTTGACCTCGACGTCCTGCGGATTGTGGTCCGACATGATGACGTCGATGAGGCCGGACGCCAGCGCATCGACCAGCGCGCGGCGGTCGGCTTCGGTGCGCAGCGGCGGCGTCAGTTTCAGGAAGGTGCGGTAGGGGCCGATGTCGTTCTCGTTCAAGGTGACGTGGTTGATCGAGACCGACGCGCTGACGGCAAGGCCTGTCTCGCGGGCGCGCCTGAGAACGTCGAGCGAGTCGATCGAGCTGAGCGCCGCCGCGTGATAGCGGCTCTTGCTGAGCGCGACGAGACGCATGTCGCGCTCGAGCACCACGGCCTCCGCGGCGGGCGGAATGCCCTCCAGGCCGAGCCGCGAAGCGAACTCGCCCTCGTTCATGACGCCTTCGCCGACGAGGTCCGGATCCTCGGTGTGGTGCACGATCAGGGCGTCGAAATCCCGCGCATAGGTCAGCGTGCGGCGCATCACCTGCGCGTTCATCACGCTGGTATGACCATTGGAGAAGGCGACCGCGCCGGCGGCGCGCAGGAGCCCGATCTCGGTCATCTCCTCGCCGCGCAGGCCCTTGGTCAGCGCCGCCATCGGCTGGATGTTGACGATCGCGGTGTCGCGGGCTCGCCGCAGCACGAAGTCGACGGTGGCCGAGTTGTCGATGACCGGCTCGGTGCCGGGCTGGCAGATGATGGTGGTGATGCCGCCGGTCGCGGCGGCCTGGCTGGCGCTGGCAAACGTCTCGCGATGGCCGAGGCCGGGCTCGCCGATGAAGGCGCACATGTCGATCAGGCCGGGGGCTATGATCTTGCCGGCGCAGTTGATGACGTCGGTTCCTTCGGGAACACCGGCGGCGCCGATGCCGCGCTTGAGGTCGCGGATCACGCCGTCGGCGATCAGCACGTCGCCTGGGCCGTCGAAGTCGCGAGAGGGGTCGATGACGCGCGCATTGGCGAGCAGGATCGGGCGGCGGTCGGTCAGCATGGTGTTTGGTCCCGACTTCTCTATCAAGTCTATCAAGCGTTGGGCAGGTTGCGGGCCAGCGCCTCGAGCACGGCCATGCGCACGGCAACCCCCATTTCGACCTGTTCCCGGATCAGCGACTGGGCCCCATCGGCGACGATGGACTCGATCTCGACGCCGCGATTCATCGGGCCCGGATGCATCACCAGCGCGTCGGGCTTGGCGTAAGCGAGCTTCTTCTGGTCGAGCCCGAAATACTGGAAATATTCGCTCGACGACGGCACGAACGAGCCGTTCATGCGCTCGCGCTGCAGCCGCAGCATCATCACGATGTCGGCGCCGTTGAGGCCCTCGCGCATGTCGCGGGCGACCTCGACGCCCATCCGCTCGATGCCGGGCGGCAGCAAGGTGGAGGGCGCGACGACGCGGACGCGCGCGCCCATGGTGTTGAGCAGCAGGATGTTGGAGCGCGCGACGCGCGAATGCAGCACGTCGCCGCAGATCGCGATCACCAGCCCCTCGATGCGCCCCTTGTTGCGGCGGATCGTGAGCGCGTCGAGCAGCGCCTGGGTCGGATGCTCGTGCGCGCCGTCGCCGGCATTGATCACGGAGCCGTCGACCTTGCGCGCCAGCAGTTCCACGGCGCCTGACGCATGATGGCGGACCACCAGGATGTCCGGATGCATCGCATTCAGCGTGACCGCGGTGTCCATCAGCGTCTCGCCCTTGCGCATGGACGAGGACGACACCGACATGTTCATGACGTCGGCGCCGAGCCGCTTGCCGGCGATCTCGAACGAGGACTGGGTCCGCGTCGAGGCCTCGAAGAACAGATTGACCTGGGTGCGGCCGCGCAGCACCGTGCGTTTCTTGTCGACCTGACGATTCAGTTCGACATATTCCTCGGACAGATCGAGGAGGCCGGTGATGTCGTGAGCGGAAAGGCCCTCGATTCCCAGCAAATGCCGGTGCCCGAGGACGAACGTCGATTTCGGAGAGGTTGCCATTAAAGCCAGAGCTATAGGGGCGGTTTCCATGGGGGGCAAGGCCCAATGCCGGGGTTCCGAGTTATCCCCCGTTCCGTCTTGCGGGCCTGTCAGGCCGCTTCAAAGCCAGGGCTGGCGATCCGGCGCTGCCGGAGGCCTGCTCCGATATGCCCTCATCGTGCTGGCAGCCATCGTGCCGGCCTGCGCGGCCGCGTTGCCGGCCGATTTCGTCTATCTCCGCGACATCGATCCGACGATCCTCCAGGACATCCGCTACGCCGGCAGCAACAATTTCGTCGGGCGTCCCTTGTCGGGCTACGCGGCGGCCGAATGCATCGTGACGCGTGACGTCGCGTTGCGGCTGAAGGCTGTTCAGGCCGAGCTGCGGCCGCGCGGCCTGTCGCTGAAGATGCTCGACTGCTACCGGCCGGTGCGGGCCATTGCGGAGATGCTGGCCTGGTCGCAGGACGGCGTCGAGACCACGGCCGGTCGTCGCTACAATCCGCGCATTGCGAAGCAGGATCTGTTCCGGCTCGGCTACATCGCGGTGCGCTCCGGCCATTCGACCGGTGCGGCGCTCGATCTGACCTTGGTCGAGCTTGCCGCCGACAACTCCGCGGTGTTCGATCCGGCCAGGGACTACGCAGACTGCACCGCGGCGGTGGCGCTGCGTGCGCCCGAGGGCAGCGTCGACATGGGAACCGGTTACGATTGTTCCGACGAGAAGGCTCATACCGCCGCGCAGGACCTGACGCCGGAGCAGCGCCGCTGGCGCAGCGAGCTGGTCGCGGTGATGGCGCGGCAAGGGTTTGTGAACTATGCCAGGGAGTGGTGGCACTTTTCGCTGCCGGGCGCTGGCGCGACCACTTATGTATTTCCCATTCGGCCGCGCCGATGATCGATCTCTCCAGGGCACGGCCATGACCCAGCCTTCCTTCGCGACCCACGAGGTCTTCAATCAGTCGCCGCCGCTCGAGGACGTCAACCTGTTCACGGCGGACCGGCCGCTCGTCGACGCGATGAAGGCCCATGGTGGTGCGGCGGCCGAGCATGAGTTGGCGGCGTTCGGCGCGCTGTGGGGCTCGGCTGAGATGGCCGAGCAGGGCCGGCTCGCCAACGAGAACACGCCGAAGCTGCGCACCTTCGATGCCAAGGGCTTTCGCCGCGATGTGGTCGAGTTTCATCCGGCCTATCATCAGATGATGACGCGTTCGGTCGAGGCCGGCCTGCACAATTCGACCTGGACTGAAGCGGGCGCGCCGCGCGGCGGCGGCTCCGAGGTGGTGCGCGCGACGAAGTTCTACATGGCGTCGCAGGTCGAGGGCGGTCATCTCTGTCCGATCACGATGACGCGGGCCGCGGTGGCGGCGCTCGCCGCGCAGCCCGATCTGCTCGCGAGGACGATGCCCGTGATTGCGACTGATGATTACGATCCGGCCTTTGTGCCGTGGTGGCAGAAGCGCGGCATGACGCTCGGCATGGGCATGACCGAAAAGCAGGGCGGCACCGACGTGCGCGCCAACATGACGCGCGCCGAACGCAGCGCGGACGGCTACCGCATCACCGGGCATAAATGGTTCATGTCGGCGCCGATGTGCGACGCCTTCCTGGTGCTGGCCCAGGCCGACCAAGGCCTGACATGCTTTTTCATGCCGCGCTTCAAGCCGGATGGCTCAGTCAATACGATCCATTTTCAACGGTTGAAGGACAAGCTCGGCAACCGCTCCAATGCGTCGTCCGAGGTGGAGTTTGTCGGTGCTCACGCTGAGCGGGTCGGCGACGAGGGCAGGGGCATCAGCACCATCATCCAGATGGTGCAGCTGACGCGGCAGGATTGCGCGATCTCATCGGCGGGGCTGATGCGATCGGGACTGGCGCATGCGCTCCATCATGCGCGTCATCGCAGCGTGTTCCAGAGGCATCTCGCCGATCAGCCGCTGATGCAGGC
>JBARNF010000949.1:0-2099 GCA_049802835.1 Bradyrhizobium sp. | reverse complement strand
CTACCCGATTCCCAAGGCCATGACGCTGCGCGTAGGATTCGCGGCGTCATGTTCCTGCGCCGCACCGAGCGAAAGAAGAACGGCAAGACGCACACCTATTGGAACATCGTCGAGAACAAGCGTCTCGCCGATGGCCGGGTGGTGCAGCGGCACGTGCTGTATCTCGGCGAGATCAACTCTTCGCAGGCGCAGGCCTGGCGCAAGGCGATCGAGGTGTTCGACGAGGACGCGGGCCTGGCGCGGACGCTGGCGCTGTTTCCGGAGGATCGCTGCGAAGCCCTCGGCGGTGATGCGTCGATCGTCCAACTGCGTCTGTCCGAGATGCGGCTCCATCGCCCGCGGCAATGGGGCGCCTGCTGGCTGGCGGGACAGCTGTGGCAGGAGCTTCAGCTCGATCGGTTCTGGGCCGAACGGCTGCCGCCGAGCCGCAAGAAGACGCGCTGGGATCAGATCCTGCAGGTGCTCGCCACCTACCGTCTGATCGCGCCGGGCAGCGAATGGCGGCTGCATCGGCAATGGTTCGGCGACAGCGCGATGGCCGATCTTCTGGGCGGCGACTTCGGCCTCGCTGAAGAGCACAAGCTCTACGCCTGTCATGATCTGCTGCTGGCGCACAAGGACGCGCTGTTTACGCATCTGGTCGGACGCTGGCGCGATCTGTTCAATGCCGAGTTCGACGTGCTGCTGTACGATCTGACCAGCACCTACTTCGAGGTCAACGCCGCGGACCTGCCGGAAGACACCAAGCGCCGCCATGGCTACAGCCGCGACAAGAGGCCGGACTGTCCGCAGGTCGTGATTGCGCTGGTGGTGACGCCCGACGGCCTGCCGATGGCTTACGAGGTGCTGCCCGGCAACACCGCCGACAGCAAGACGTTGCGGGTGTTCCTCGGCAAGATCGAGCAGAACTACGGCAAGGCGCGCCGGGTCTGGGTGATGGATCGCGGCGTGCCGACCGAAGCTGTGCTGGCCGAGATGCGGAGCAGCGATCCTCCGGTGCAATATCTGGTGGGAACACCGAAGGGCCGCCTCAACCGTCTGGAGAAGCACCTCATCGACAGGCCCTGGCAAGAGGCCCGCGAGGGCGTCAAGGTCAAGCTGCTGGCCGAGGACGGCGAGCTCTACGTGTTCGCGCAGAGCCATGACCGCGTCACCAAGGAACGCGCCATGCGTCGGCGGCAATTGAAGTGGCTGTGGAAGCGGCTGCGGCAGATCGCCGTCATGGAGCTGACGCGGGAGGAGCTTCTGATGAAGCTCGGTGCGGCCCGCTCACATGCGCCATCGGCGTGGCGGCTGGTCGACATCGAAGTCGACAAACAACATCCGCAGTTCAGCTTCACGCTCAATCGCGGCAAGCTGCGCAAGACGCGCCGGCGCGAAGGCCGCTATCTCTTGCGCTCCAATCTCGCCGACAACGATCCGGCCAAGCTCTGGCAGTACTACGTTCAGCTCGTCGCCGTCGAAGAGGCCTTCCGCAATCTCAAGGGCGACATGGCGATCCGCCCCGTCTTCCATCAGGACGAGACGCGGATCGAGGCTCACATCTTCATCGCCTTCCTGGCCTACTGCATGCAGGTCACGCTGACCCGCCGTCTCCATGCCCTGGCACCGGGGCTCACGGCGCGGAGCGTTCTCGAGAAATTTGCCGCCATGCAGATGATCGACGTCCATCTGCCGACCACCGACGGACGCGAGATCCTTCTCACCCGCTACACCCATCCCGAGCCCGAACTGCAGCTCCTGATCGACCGCCTGAAGCTCCATCTGCCACCACAACCACCGCCAAAGATCAGCGCCAGCGCCGCCAACCAGACCACTCGCCGTAGTGAAGACCTTTTGAGCTAAGCCATTGATATGGCTCCGACGGCCTCTTCAAAAACACGCGAATCCGCGAAGACGGGTTAAGGCAACCAGAAATCCGGGCCTCATGGTTCGAGACGTGTCGCAAGGGCGACGCTCCTCACCATGAGCCGCCAGCTCCGCCCCGGAGCTGCACACGGACCATGAACAGAATCGTAGCCCGGATGAGCGGGCACCGGAGCCCGGAGGGCGGAGGTGGACGCGATATCCGGGGTCTCACGAAGTATCGCGTGTGAACC
>JBARNF010000948.1:0-1670 GCA_049802835.1 Bradyrhizobium sp. | reverse complement strand
CCGCAGGATCGCGGCGCACAGCTCTGCGCTTGTCATGCGGAAGAAGCTGAAGCCTTCTCCGGCCCAGTGCTGCCGGCCGAGTCTGTCGATTTCGTTGGCGGCCGCGAGCACGCCCAGCCGGTCGGCATTGTCCCGGGTCAGGGCAAATCGCAGGATGGCGAGGTGCCATGCGCGAAGCAGCCTCGCGTGCTGTTCGGCTGTACCCTGCTCTATCATCTGCGAAGCCTTCGTTGGCGTCCGGCCGCAAGCGGTATCAGGCCTGAGCCGTGGCCGCCAGATCATCTTCCGCCAGGCCGCTAAGGGCCCTTGCGACTTCAGCCTTTGCAGCCTCGTCGAGTTCGACCAACGGCAGGCGGATGGCGGGGTCCATCAGGCCCAGCAGGCTGAGCGCATATTTTACCGCGGCTGGATTTTGCCTGGCGAGGCAGGCCTCCATCGTCAGGAGGCGTCTCTCCAGGTGGCGAGCTGATGCCAGCCGTCCCTGCCGCAGGCTCGTGAAGATCGACCGGCACACGTCCGGGGTGATGTTCGAGACCGTCGAGATGCAGCCGTCCCCGCCTGCGGCGATATAGGCGATGGCAGTTGCGTCGTCTCCGGAAAGGAACCGAAATCCTGATGGCACCAGCGCGCTCACGCGCATCGGGCGCGTAACGTCGCCCGTTCCATCGAGCAATCCAGCGAACCGATTGGATTGGCAGAGCCGGGCCAGCGTTTCGTCGGCAAGCTCGCGCACGGTCCGCGAGGGAATGTCATGCAGGATGACCGGCAGACCGGTCGAGACGGATACCGCCTGGAAATGGGCGTAGATGCCGCTCTGCATCGGCTTGTTGTAGTAGGGCACGACAGAGAGGATCGCATCGGCGCCGGCGGCTTCCGCGCGCCTTGTCAGCTGGATGGCCTGCTCGGTCGAGTTCGAGCCTGCGCCCGCAATGACGCGCACGCGGCCGCGCGCGATATCGACCGCAGCGCGAACAAGAAACTCCTGTTCCGCCGGCGAAAGCGTCGAGGATTCGCCCGCGGTTGCGCAGACGACGATCGCGGAAACACCGGCCGCAATCTGGCGCTCGCAGAGCCGCGCAAAAGCCTTGGGATCGACGCGGCCCGCTTCATCGAACGGGGTCGGAAGATCGGGAATATAGCCGGAGAGCCAGGGAAGGGTGAATGATGACATCATGACGGTTACGCCGCTCTTTCCATCTGGACGAAAGCCTGGCGACAGGCCGAGAGCACGAGTCCTCTTCGGCAGTGAACGCCTGCTTCGATACGAAAGCCCATCTGCTGCAGCTTCGTTCGAATTCTCAGGGATTCGTCGCGTGTATCGATCAGGACCGCAATGGACGCGTTGACGGCGAGGAACTGCGAGACTTGCATCAGCGCGGCCTCGATTGCCGCGAGCGACTGCCGCGCAGTGACCATGGCGATGGTGTGCTGCCCTTTCGGCAGCCGGCATATTTCAGGCGTGGTGACGCGTGCAAAGCCTTGCCGCCGGAGCGCGAGGTACAGCTCCATGCTTTCGCTGCCGGCAACGACGGCGCGATGCA
The DNA here is from genome assembly GCA_049802835.1 of Bradyrhizobium sp. Lineage (GTDB taxonomy): Bacteria > Pseudomonadota > Alphaproteobacteria > Rhizobiales > Xanthobacteraceae > Bradyrhizobium. The sequence continues at coordinate 129 of JBARNF010000948.1, read as the reverse complement.
GGTTGGACAATCGCGTGAGCGCGATCATGGTATCGATCACTTGCTCGCGATCCGCGGCGGGACACTCCGGCATCATCGCTTTCTCCTCGGGTTATGTGGAAGGCCGCTTCAGACCGCGCGCCGTGTGCC
>JBARNF010000947.1:0-12447 GCA_049802835.1 Bradyrhizobium sp. | reverse complement strand
ATCTCCGCCAGGACGCGATGGCGCGCCACGCCGACCTGCTGACGCTGTCGCCGCGCAACGCGACGCGCGATGACATCGCGACGCTCAGGGCGGCCGGCGTCGGCGATCCCGACATCGTACGGCTGTCCGAGCTCGCGGCCTTCGTGAACTACCAGCTGCGCGTGATCGTGGGCCTGATGCTGTTGAGAGAGGTCGCATGACCAAGCCGGTCCACGAATTCACGGCCAAGGTCCCGGAATGGTCGCCCTACGTGACCCCGGTCGAGTTCGCCAGCGCCACGCCCGAGCAGCTCTCGGCGATGAAGGTCACGCCGTCCAACAAGGGCGTGTCGAGCTACGTGCTGACCCTGGCGCACGATCCGGAATCGCTCGAGGTGCGCTCGCCGCTGTTCAACCTGATCATGTACGGCAAGGACGGCCTGAGCCCGGCCGAGCGCGAGCTCGGCGCGATCGCAGCCTCCGTGGTCAATCGCTGCATCTATTGCACGGCGGTCCATGCCTCGCGGTTCCTGGCGCATACCAAGCGGACCGACCTGATCGAGACGATCTTCGCTGACGAACTGCAGGCCAGGCTGCCGCCGCGTGACCAGGCCGTGTTCGACTTCGCAGCGCGGCTGTCGCCGACGCCGATCGAGGCCACGGCTGCCGACGCCGGCGCGCTGAAGGATGCCGGTCTCAGCGAGCTGGAGCAGTTCGACCTGATCCTGTCGGCCGCGATCTTCGGCTGGGCCAACCGTCTCATGCACACGCTGGGCGAGCCGCTGGCCGGGCAGGGCTGACGTCGCGACGGCCGGCTCGACGCCCGGCATTGTGCCCAATACCTGATCTGGATCAACGAAGCGGGCGCAGAATTGCGCTTTCGTCCCGACCTGCAACAGACCCTTAAGGGGCCGCTGGAACTCTGGCTTCGCGCTGCGGGCAGGGGAAGGACGGATCAGGTGATGGATTACGACAGCTATTTCGACCGCGCCCTCGACCAGCTGCATCAGGAGCGCCGCTATCGCGTCTTCGCCGATCTCGAGCGGCTCGCCGGCCGCTTTCCGCGCGCGATCTGGCACGCCCCGGACGGTCCCAAGGACGTCGTGATCTGGTGTTCCAACGATTATCTCGGCATGGGCCAGCATCCGAAGGTGATCGGCGCCATGGTCGACGTGGCTGCGCGTATGGGCACCGGCGCCGGCGGCACCCGCAACATTGCCGGCACCAACCATCCCCTGATCGAGCTGGAGCGCGAGCTCGCCGATCTCCATGGCAAGCAGGCGGCGCTGGTGTTCACATCAGGCTACGTCTCCAACGAGACCGGCATCTCGACCATCGCCAAGCTGCTGCCGAACTGCCTGATCCTGTCGGATGCGCTCAACCACAATTCGATGATCGAGGGCGTCCGCAAGGCGGGCACCGAGAAGCAGATCTGGCGCCACAACGACCTCGATCATCTCGAACAGCTGCTGCGTGCGGCCGATCCGGGCCGTCCCAAGCTGATCGTCTGCGAGAGCCTGTACTCAATGGACGGCGACGTCGCGCCGCTGCACCGCATCTGCGATCTTGCCGAGCGCTATGGCGCGCTGACCTATGTCGACGAAGTTCATGCCGTCGGGATGTATGGCCCGCGCGGCGGCGGCATCGCCGAGCGCGACGGCGTGATGGCCCGCATCGACATCCTCGAGGGCACGCTCGCCAAGGCCTATGGCTGCCTCGGCGGCTACATCGCGGCCAACGCCAACCTGATCGACGCCGTGCGCTCCTATGCGCCGGGCTTCATCTTCACCACGGCGTTGCCGCCGCCGGTCTGCGCCGCCGCGACCGCGGCGATCCGCCACCTGAAGACCTCGCAATGGGAACGCGACCGCCACCAGGATCGTGCGGCCCGGCTCAAGGCCGTGCTGAACGCCTCCGGCCTGCCGGTGATGCCCTCCGACACTCACATCGTCCCGGTCCATGTCGGCGATGCCGAGAAATGCAAGGCGGCCTGCGATCTGCTGCTATCAGTGCACGGTATCTACATCCAGCCGATCAACTACCCGACCGTGCCGCGCGGCCTGGAGCGGCTGCGGATCACGCCATCGCCCTACCATGATGACGGCCTGATCGACGCGCTGGCCGAAGCCCTGGTCGACGTCTGGGACCGACTTGGCCTGGCGCGCGTGCCGCAGGCGCTGGCGGCGGAGTGACGGCCTCGCCTGTCCTGCCGGCCTGTCACGTCGATCTGCCGGTTTGATCTGCCGCAATGCCGCCCGTGCCCGCGCGGGCGTAGTGTTTGCGATCAGGGAAAATGCCGGTTCGGCCGGGCCCGGCCGGTGCACAGGCGAGGGCTGCCATGGCGAGGATCATCGAGGCGCTGCTGCAGGAGCACGAAAATCTCGAGAAGCTCCTTTCGGTGCTCGAGCATGAGTTGGAGCTGTTCGACCACGACCGGCGGCCGGACTACGATATCCTGCAGAGCATCATCGCCTATTTCGAGGACTATCCGCAGCGCTGCCATCATCCCAAGGAGGAGATGATCTTCGGCAAGCTCCGTGCGCGCGATCCCGCCGCTGCCGCCGCCTATGGTGACGTCGACGACGAGCACGAGACCGAGGCGCAGCGGCTGCGCGACTTTGCTGCTGCCGTGAACGCGGTTCTCGCCGACCAGGAAATCCTGCGCGAAAGCTTTCACGCCGCCGTGCATCAGTTCATCGACAGCCAGCGCGAGCATCTGCGCAAGGAGGAGACGCTGCTGTTTCCGGCTGCGTTGCGCACGCTGCAGGCGGAGGACTGGGCGGACATCGACGCCCGCATGTCCGACCGGAAAGATCCGCTGTTCGACGGCGACGTCGCCGAGAAATTCCACAATCTGGAGCGGACCATCCTGCGCTGGGAGCAGGAGGCGGAGCAGGGGCGCGCTGCCGCCGGCTGATGGTGTTTTGCCCAATTGCGCCCGGCGGGCGGAGGACTATAGTTCAGGTCCGGGGGCAGGCACTCTTTCGCGGGAGCTGGCTATGGCCGCTTTGGACACAGGGCTCGAACCAGTCCGAGGTTCATCGACCAAGGGTTCGGCGGCCGCGGCCGACGCGCCCGCGCAGGTCCCGATGTCGCAGCAGAACGTCTTGGGCAGCCACGGCTACGACATGCACCCGCAGGAGTTCGTGCGGCTCTCGGGATGCCAGGAACTCAAGCTGCGCAGCGACAAGAGGCGTGCGCTGCTGCTGAGCTGACGGTCCGCGACGCTCTCGCCGCGTTTGAAACCCTTGAAGATGATCGTCCCCCGCCGGGGGCATCTCTGTGCCCGTGACGGTCGTGGAGCGCGTGATCGTGGTTATTCCGGTGCCCCCGCGTCAACCTATCGTTAACCAGGCCGCGCGACCCTGAACGCATGCTCCCCCCAGGAGTGCGGCGGAACCGGACGGCCGGAGCCGGCAGTCGCGACAAGAGGCCGGCGGCGTAACGCCCGCCGGCCTTTTTGCCGGGCCCATGACGCTGCCAACTCACCGCATCAATTGCGCCGCGCCAGCGAGCGCAGAAAACCCTGATATTCCTCGTTCAGCTCCATATCGACGGCAGGCGCCAGTCTCTGCAGGACGTTGGCAATGAAGGCCTGGTCGTTGCGGGGCTCCTCCAGCACCTCGCGCAACACCGGCACGTTGTCCTCGATGTGGTGCAGGAAGGCGACGCCCTTCTCGGCGGTCTCGGTCCAGCGCGCGCGTGTCCATTTCGCCAGCGGATACATGATCTCGTGGACGAAGTTCGACTTGCGCGCCTTCTCGAAGAAGCGCAGCCCGGCGCTCCAGTTCTCCTTGGCGCGGAGCGGCGGCGGTGGCAGGTCGCCGAGCAGCATCTTCTTGCCGGCCTGGCCGACGAAGTCGTCGAGGGTGGTCGGCGCGTCGATGGTGGCGCGGAAGTGCCACAAGGCGAACGAGCCCGGAAAATCCTTGCCCAAGCTGTCCAGCAGTGCGGTCTCGACCTTGTCGACGGCAGCCTTGTCGCCCTTCAGTGCCGCGGTCATGGCGAAGGCGAACAGCGCGTCGTTGCCGACCTCGTGAACGCCGCCGTTCTTGAGTTGTGCGACCGACAATGCCGGCGTCCTGCCATCGGGCGGGGGCGTCGCCTCGCCGGCGCGCTGCGCCTTGATGAAGGCCGTGATCTCCAGCCATCCCATCAGGTTGGCGACGAAGGCGTCGGGATCGACATGCACGATCGCGAGATTGAGCGGCTCCTTGCGCGTTCTCAGCTCCGCCATGTCGGTCATGTCGCACTCCGTCGCCGCGTCTCGCCGGCGTGCCGATCGTTCTGTCGCTTTCGCGACACGACGGCGCGTCCAGCGGATATGTCGACCAGTGCAGCAAGAAGGGTGCCATCGTCATCCGAGGCTTGCGGTCGCAAACCGCGTGAGGAATGAGTTTTGCTCTCGCTCTTGGGGGGTCCCAACTTCCGAAGGGGCATCAGGAGTGCGCAAACATGTTCACACGCGTCTGCAAGGCCGACACGATCGACGAGGGCGGCATGCGGCTCGTCATCGCCGATGCCCAGCTCATCCTGCTGGCCTGGCCCGACAATGGTGAGCTCAAGGCGTTCCAGGGCGTCTGTCCGCATACGGCGGCGCCGCTGGAGGAGGCCGGCTTCGATGGTCGCGTACTCAGCTGTCCCGTGCACCATTGGACGTGGGATGCTTCGACCGGTATGCCGTTGCACCCGCAGGAGAGCGCGCTCGCCGAATATCCCGTGAAGGTCGAGGACGGCGTGGTCCATATCGACACGGATGGGATCTCGCCGTTGTTCGCAGCGCGCTGAGCCAGGGGCAGGACCAGGCGGGCGAAGAAGTCCACGCGGGCGGCTTGCCCGGCCGGCGAAACGCATCTATACGTTCGGCGCTCGCAGCACGGAATCATCGCCAGTGGTTCCGTCGATCTCGTAGGTCATCGCTTCAACCCGTTGATTTGCTGTAGGTTCTGCCAAGAACGCGCAAGCGGCGAGATCGCAGGAATGTTTGTCCCTGGGGTCATCGTGCGTATTGCTCCCTTCGTCTATCGGTTAGGACGCCACCCTTTCACGGTGGAGAGAGCGGTTCGATTCCGCTAGGGAGCGCCACTCAGCGCCGCTTTCTCGGCCACCCTCGAGACCCTCGAATGACGGCCCGCCTCTGGGACGGACCACGATCCATCCCGGCTTGCACCAAGCCGGCGCAGGCGTCTGTTTGATCCGATCAACCGTCCATTAGGGTCCTTGCCTTACTGCAGCGGACGAGCAGGAGCAGAATGATGGCCGCGCCGAAGAAGCGGGAATCCCGCAAATCGATGAAGCAGCCGGCGTGGATCACGCTGGATGGCGGGTTTGCCGTGCGCCATTGCGTGGTGCAGGATATTTCCAGCGCGGGCGCCAAGTTGACCCTGGAGGATGCTGCCGCGCTGCCGGCGACGATCCGGCTGGCCTTCGCCCGCGATGCGCGCACCGGACGGCTGTGCCAGGTGGTCTGGCGGCGCCGCGCCTCGGTCGGGGTCAAGTTCATCGGCAAGTAGGACAGATCTGCCATCCCGGCGCCGGAACAGGATGGCCGACGTTTTCGGGCGGCGCCATCAGCCAAGATGCGCTAACAAGCAGCCATGTTCAGATCCCTCGTTCTCGGCACGATCGCTTGGCTGATCGTCGCGACTGTCGCTCTTGCCGGCTCGCCCGGCGCGTCCCTGCTGGCGCCACAAGCCGCGGGCACGAGCCAGTCGGCACCACGTCGCGGTGCGGTCACCATCAATCCCTGTGCGGCTTACGGCGCCAACTTCGCGCGAGTCGCGGGCACCGACACCTGCGTGAAGGTGGGAGGGGCTGTGGGCGTCGAGATGGGGAGTTCAGTCCGACACTGAGCGGCCGGCTTCCTCACGACAGCGGCGGGGCAATATGCTGGATGAAGCCGGGACGCCGTTCGATCTGATGATACCAGCGGGCCATGTTGGGCAGCTCCGGCTTGACCACGCCTTCGACTCCGAACCAGCGCCGCGCGAAAGCGCCGAGCGCGATATCCGCAAGCGTGAATTTCTCGGCCTCGACATACGTTCGAGTCGCCAGATGCCCGTCCAGGATGCGCCACATCGCCGCGGCTTCGTCGGCGCTCCTTTGCAAGGCCACCATATCGCGCTGTGCGGGCGCGGTGCGCACGAGGCCCCAGAACAAGGGCCGTTCGACCGGCTGCACCGTCGACAGCGTCCAGTCCAGCCAGCGCTCGACCGCTGCGCGGTGTCGCGGCATCCGCGGGTAGAGCGGGGCATCGCCGCCATGGGCGAGACAGAGATAGCGCATGATCGCGTTGCTCTCCCACAGCACGAAGTCGCCATCGACCAGCGTCGGAATCCGGCCGTTCGGATTCATCGCGAGGTAGTCGGCCCCGGTATTGCGGCCGAACTGCATGCCGGCGTCGATCCGCTCGAAATCGAGATCAAGCTCGTGGAGACACCACAGCACCTTCTGCACGTTCACCGAATTCGGCCGTCCCCAGATGGTCAGTCGGTTCTCGGCGGTCATGTGCGGCTCCTGCTCTCTGCGCAATGGTTCTCGTTGATAGCGCATCCCCATGCAAAAAGCCCCGCGGCGGCGGGGCTTTTCGGTGGAGCGAACAGCTCGCGGTGATCAGCGGCCGAAGAACAGCCACAGCAGAATGATCACCGGGATCGGTACGCCCAACAACCACAGCAGAATTCCTCGACCCATCTCGGCCTCCTCGTATCCTCTCCGTTCGTCGATCGGAGCGACAACGCGAGGGTGGCCGCGATGTTCCGTCAGGGTGCGCAGGGGAGCGCTCACCAGTGTCCGGTGTTCGGCATCGACAGCCAGGGCTCGGCGGGAGCCTTCGGCTCGCCCTTCTGCAACAGCTCGATCGAATGCAGGTCGGGGGATCGGACGAAGGCCATGTTGCCGTCGCGCGGCGGCCGGTTGATGGTGACGCCGAGCTTCATCAGGCGATCGCAGGTGGCGTAGATGTCGTCGACCTCATAGGCGAGATGGCCGAAGAAGCGATCCTCGCCATAGGTCTCCTCGTCCCAATTGTAGGTGAGCTCGACCAGCGGGGCGCCGCGCGTCGGCGGCAGGCCCTTCAGCAGGTGTTCATCTTCGGGTGCGCAGAGAAACACCAGCGTGAAGCGTCCCTTGTCGTTCTCGATCCGGCGCACCTCCTTGAGGCCGAGCGCATCGGCGTAGAATTTGAGCGCGGCGTCGAGATTGCGCACGCGCAGCATGGTGTGGAGATAACGCATCGTTTCTGTTCTCCCTGAACTTGAAGCGGATGTTCAACCGCCGCCGATGGACGTCGATCCATAGCAGCAAATCGTTCTCCGGCGCATCAGGGCTCACCGTGCGCCGGCTTCGCCTCGCGCGGAATTGTCGTCGTCGGGCAAAGGTCCCGGTCCTTGCAGGAGGTTTCTGGCATCCGCTGGCATACCGCGAATCCCTATTTTGGCAGTGATTCGCGGTGTCCACGCATCGGCGCGATGCGGCCGCATCAGGGGATTTCGGTGCTTTTCGACTGTCATGTGCGGCCAAAATCACGCATGAAAGTCGAAAATGCCTAGAAATATAGGGAAAAATGAATCACGTGATCCATTCGACGAGCATCGCAGCTTGACTTCTCCGCGCTCCGTTGGAATTTTGGCGCCGCTCTGGGTGCTTCGGGGCCCCTTGAAATGCAGGAGAATCCCGAAAAAACGCGGGGTGATACGCCACCGGACGACTGAAAGTCACGGCTGTGCAATGCAGCCAGAAAGCCCCGACCAGTCTGCGCAGCAATGCGCTGATAGCCGCGCAGTCGTCTCGTCATTCATCGGTACCAATCCTAAGGAGATACGATGGCTACCCAACTTTCCAAGTCGCAGCTGATCGAGAAAATCGCGACCACGACCGAGCTGTCCAAGCGCGACGTCAAGAACGTCGTCGAGACGCTCACCGACGTCGGCCACAAGGAGCTGAAGAAGAACGGCGTGTTCCTCGTTCCGGGCTTTGCGAAGTTCGTCGTCGTCAAGAAGCCGGCCGTGAAGGCGCGCAAGGGCACCAACCCCTTCACCGGCGAAGAGATGATGTTCAAGGCCAAGCCGGCCCGCAAGATCGTGCGCGCCCGCCCGGTCAAGGCCGCCAAGGACGCGGTCGCCTGATCACACCCTCACGGGTTTGCTGATCGAGATCAGAGGCCCCCTGCGAAGGGGGCCTTTTTTCATGCGCAAGTTTCATGTGCAAGGCCGGGTTCAGTCAGGCGATCGCATGCTGAAACGACAGCAGCGCCAGCGCGACGGAATATCTTCGTCGCCTGGCGCCACCCTCGAAGACTGGGCCCTGAAATCCCCAGTACTCATCTGTCTTGGCCAATCGCCAGAAGGTTCAAGAGAAATCGCGGTCAGCTTTCTGAGCCGTCGGATGACGTCCGTGGCTGCGCTGGACGGGCGCGTGACCGGCGAAAAGGCAGTCTCGGAGTCCATCGGGGACAAGCCAGCGCATATTGCGCGGCAAGCTGCTGATCCAGCCTGGAAACCGGGCTTGGGCGCGCTGTGGATATGCTGCAGATGTTCCGAGGATCAGCGGCAGGCTCGGTTTCACGCGTCGCCGGAGCCGGGATCTTGGGCGTCGTGCGCGCCCCCGTCGGATCCCGTCGCCATCATCTCAGGTCCACGATGGCGCGAGGCGATGACAACGAAGCCGCCGTAGCCGATGAGATTGAACAGAAGTTCCAGCCACGATTCCATCGCCGATCCTACCCTTAACTCATGAACCCCTCGACGGGCCGAATGTTCCGGCGCTGACGGCAGCATGGGGGCCTGCAACGATTTCGCGTCATCCGCGTTGGTTGGACGCATTTGAGCTGGAGGACATCGATCATGAGGAAAGCATTGGCTGTTCTGGCGACTGCAGGCGCCGTCGCTGCCACCGCTCTCGCTGCACCGGCACAGGCACGCGGCATCGGCCCCGGACTTGCGTTTGGCTTGGCTGCGGGTGCGTTGACGGCGGGTGCGATCGCAGCATCGCATCCCTACTATTACGGCCCGGGCTACGGCTACTACGACTACGGCCCTCGCTATGTGTATGGGCCGGGTCCGTATGCCTATTATGGCGGTCCATACTATCATCGGTATCACCACTGGCGCCATCATTGGTGAGCGCGAACATGGCGCAATGGCGGATGAGCCCGGACGGCACCAGCCTCCGGGCCCATCCTCTATGTCTCCGGTCTCCTCGGGGCCTGATTGTATCGAGGGACCGCGGCCCCGCTACTCCGCGGCCTCGCCGCGATGCGCTTTACGCCAAGCCCGGCTGGCATATTCCTCGCGCTCGCGTGCAAACTTGTCCTGCGTCGATTTGAATCGGGCAATCCTTGCCGTGATGTCGGCGCGCTCCTGGGCGCGCCGATCGTCCCGCGTCTCATTCTGTCCCACGGATCCTCTCTGCTCCGGTCGATGTCCGGCGAGCCTCGCCATGAGACGCATGACAAACTACCTGGCGAATCGCTGGCGTGATGTGCGTGCGCGATTGAGGCGTGATTGCGGACAAGCGGGTGTGGACGGATGCAGCCGCGCGTTCGGGTGGGGAGAGCTCCCGAGAAATGAAGCGTCGCGACATCTGGCGGTAGCGGCCGGCGCGTCCGACTCGCGCCGCTTGCATTCGGGCCCATGTCCGAATGGTTCCAGCGCATGCGAGGGGGCTTAAGAACGCCCAGCCCACGACGTCGCCGAGGTCTTGCCGGCGAGACCATGGTAGGGCGAGACCATGGTAGGATGACAAGACGACGATGCGAGGTGTCATGTTCAAGGTCGTGCGCCGATGATCGCGCCTGATCTCCAGGATGCGGTGAACCGACTGGGCGAGATGATCGCCGCCGCCCGGGTCATCGTGCCGTTCACGGGCGCGGGCATCTCGACAGAAGCCGGGATCCCCGACTTCCGGTCGCCGGGAGGACTGTGGACCCGCAACAGGCCGATCGATTTCGAGGAATTCGTCGCCAGCCAGGATGCACGCGACGAGGCATGGCGCCGGCGTTTCGCGATGCAGGAGACGTTTGCCGCGGCGCGGCCCGGCCGTGGCCATCGTGCGCTCGCGTCGCTGTACCGGGCCGGCAAGATCCCCGCCGTGATCACCCAGAACATCGATAATCTGCACCAGGAGTCCGGCTTTGCGCCGGATCACGTCGTCGAGCTGCATGGCAACACCACTTTCGCGCGCTGCATCGGTTGCAGGCAGCGTTATGAGCTCGCCTGGGTGCGCCAACGCTTCGACGGCGATGGTGCCGCGCCGGATTGCCCTGTTTGCGCCGAGCCGTTGAAGACGGCGACGGTGTCGTTCGGTCAGGCGATGCCGGAAGACGAGATGCAGCGCGCGGCCGAGCTCGCGCAGCATTGCGATCTGTTTATCGCGATCGGCTCATCGCTGGTTGTATGGCCGGCCGCGGGCTTTCCGTTGATGGCAAAGCAGGCAGGCGCGCGACTTGTCGTCATCAATCGGGAACCGACCGATCAGGACGACGTTGCCGACCTCGTCATCCATCAGGATATCGGTGAAGTACTCGGACCATTCGTCCGTAATTGAACGGAAATTGATGCATTTTTGCCTGCAAGTCTGTTCATATGCCTCAATGAATCCGATTTTTGTCTATGCGCGGCACAAGGGAATGTTATCTTTTGATTCGAGAGATTCGCGTGACTCGTCGGGGTGCAAATGATGAGTGCGCGCATGAGGACGCCGTTGCAGGGGTGGCGGCTCATAATTCATCTGTGAGGTCCGGGGTTATGGGGTCGGACGGATTTGAGTCCAAAAAGCTTGGAGTACCGGTGGCTGGTGCATCTGCACCAACCCGGCTCGGAGCGGAGTTTCAGAGCGGCGTTGCGCGCGACTCGGCAATCGATGCGTTGACTGGTCTCGGCGAGAACCTCGTCGAAATCGGCGGCGTCATCAAATGGTTCGACGCGTCGAAGGGGTACGGCTTCATCGTTCCCGACAACGGCTGGCCCGACGTGCTGCTGCACGTTACGGTGCTCAGGCGCGATGGCTATCAGACCGCCTATGAAGGGGCTCGTCTGGTGGTTGAGTGCATCCAGCGTGCGAAGGGCTATCAGGCCTTCCGCATTGTCTCGATGGACGAGTCGACGGCGATCCATCCGGCGCAGATGCTGCCGCCGCGTACCCATGTCACGGTGACGCCGACCAGCGGGCTGGAGCGGGCCCAGGTCAAGTGGTTCAACCGCCTGCGTGGCTTCGGCTTCGTGACCTGTGGCGAGGGAAGCCCGGACATCTTCGTCCACATGGAGACCCTGCGCCGGTTCGGCATGACCGAACTGCGCCCTGGCCAATGGGTGCTGGTCCGCTACGGGCCCGGCTCCAAGGGCATGATGGCGGCGGAAATCCATCCTGAGGCGGGGTCGCCGGCGCTGTCTTCGCACTGAGCGGGGCGGCTCCAAACCGAGAGATATCGAGGCCCCAAGTCGAGGCTCCAAGGCGCCGTGCTTGGGGCCTTTCGTTGGGGCGGCAACCCGCGGCGCGTCCGCGGTCTTGCTGCGGAGGCCACGACCGTGTAGTGACGGGGCCTTCCAGGACACTGGTCCTTTGAGAACGTCGGGGTATAGCGCAGCCTGGTAGCGCGGCAGTTTTGGGTACTGCAGGTCGTTGGTTCGAATCCAGCTGCCCCGACCACTCCGGCCTTTGAATCTCCTCCACTTTCGCCCTGCGATTCCGACGTGATTCTGACGGGCGGTTCTTACGCCGTTCCCTCGGTCTTGAAGGTCGCAATGATGGCTTCGGCCTGCAGACGAGCGGTCGGAAGGTAGCTCCGAATGACGTCCATGACTTGGTCGTGGCTGCCTTGGTCGAAACAGCACAGGCAAGCGCCCACCATAGCCGTGCTCGTGCCGACCGTGAACGAGAAGGCCTGCTCCGAAATACTAAGCGCCCTGAAGTCGGAGTTCTGCCGCATGCTGAGCAGCAACTCGGCAACCTGCTTGCGGAACGGATCGGCCGCGCGCTCGGCAGGATCGCTTGCATCAAACTTCTCCATCTGAACCTCCGCTCGTTCGCGACTGCTTGCGCGCCTCGGCCGGCGCCTTGATCTTGTTGCTGCGACGGCGGATGCAGCGGACCGTCGTCGACTCCTGCGTATGGGGTAGGCTGGCCTTGAGCGGGTCGATATCGACCATGGCTTCCTAGGCCTCGGTGGTGCCGCCGACGCGCGCGTCCATGCTCTGCACGTCACCCGGAATGCCGGCCGCCGTCGCGACCTGGCGCTACCAATCTGCGTAGGAGCGGTAGCGGATCGGCAGACCGTACTCGTCCTTGATGATGGCGCCGATGCGCCGCTCGACCGGTACCATCTGCATCAGCGGAAACAATAGGTCGTAGACCTGCAGGTCGAACTCGACCGCGGCGCGATATTTCGACTTTGAAGTGCGCGTGCGCCAACGCCAGCCGGGGATGGCGTTCCAGGTGAAGAAGGCGCGCCAGGTCTCTTCGTCGAGATGCA
>JBARNF010000946.1:0-7057 GCA_049802835.1 Bradyrhizobium sp. | reverse complement strand
TCATCTGGCCCTGGCAGCGTTCCGGTGAAATTGCTTAGCATTTTCGACACCGTGGGTGCGTTGGGAATTCCTCTAAATGCCTTTTGGAAAGAGAACCGGGATCTCCGCGGCTTCCATGATGTCGCGTTGTCTGAGATTTGCGAGCATAGCGTGCACGCTGTTGCAATCGACGAACACCGCGAGGCCTTTGAGGCGACACTTTGGCGCCGGCTTCCCTTTGCCGCAGAGCCAGCAAATGTAGAGCAAGTTTGGTTTGCGGGGGCACACGCCGATGTAGGCGGGGGGTACGAACGCCGTGATGCGAGCCACCTCGATGATATCACCTTAGACTGGATGATGCGGCGCATCATCGCAATTGGTGGCGCGGATTTCCCGTTGGACCCCCCGGCGGGACTCCTGCAGGGCACTTGCGCACGTGCCCCGCAGCACGAGCCGCGCCAAGGTCTTTATCGTTTCATGCCCTATGTCTTTCGATCGATCGGAAATCAGCCAGTTCCAGTCGCGTCGCGCCCCTTCGAGCGGAACGTCTGCCTCGATCGACATTCCAAACCAATCGGGGAAGCTATCCATGTAAGCGCGATCGAGCGGCTCGGGCAGCAAATTAAGATTGACGGTGTCGATGCGCCCTATGTTCCCCGGAATCTTGTTGCAGCACTTCATTTCCAAGCAGCGCTAAAGGAGGAAGACATCGCAATCCCAGTCATAGGTTGGAGCGGCTCGTCTTTGCCCCGGCACCAGGCAATGCAGCTTATTAAGGACGGCTTGGCGCGAGCGAGGATCGGCCGTACTTAAATAGGGTTATAATTATGTCCGTCTTGATCGTACCGTTGGTTTTCGTCGCCATCTTCGCTGGTGGAGCGTTTTTCTGGTTTTGGTGGGCTGCGCCCCAAGCTCAAGTCCCACTTCACTTGGATGCGGATCAGCTCAGGCAACTTGAACTACAGGATCGTCTTCGACAGACGTCCTATCAAATCTTGACTGGCTTGGGGCTCGTGTCCTCGTTTATTGCTGCGGCTGTGCAGCTATGGATCACGAGCAATCAGTGGAGCGCAGATTATGCGCTTCGCTTGCTTCACGAGCAGAACCAGCAGTTTGCCGAGGCTACGAAGAATTTGGTCGAGGCCGGAGACAAACCCTACGCTCAACTGGCTGCCCAGCGGGTAACCACTTTGGCGTCGGAGAATCCTGAAGCATTTGGACGGCAAACCATCACGATCTTGGAAAGCGTCGTCGTCGGAGGAACGATGATCAATCGATTGGCCGAGTCCCATACCTGCACAGTCGATACTGGGATGCCCGACCAAAAGTGGCCCGTTAGTGAGGTTCGCGAAGAGCCGCCACCTGCTGCCCAGGCGGCCGTCCAGCAGCTCGGCAGCCGGCCGCTCGCGATGCTTCGGCGCTCATTCACCGGCAGTTCGTGCATCGACGGTGCGGATCGAAAGCGCTTGAACTTCGCCAACCTTCGCTTGGATAATTTTGATTTCAGCGGACTTGATCTTTCATGTTCGCTGATGTCGCAAGCCAATCTGCGTCGCGTCAGTTTCCGTTATGCAAATCTCTTTGGCGCGGATCTACGCGGAGCGCGCTTAGCAGATTATGATATTCCAAAGTCACCAGCGAGCACCGGCATGCTTCTGGGAACTCCATACGGGAACGAAAGTGTTGGGTTCGACGACCCACGTCGCGACTTGGCAAAAGCGAAGGGGAGAGACCAGTTGCTTCCCAGACTTCCCGTGTGGCAGACATACCGCTGCTTCATCACTGATCTCCGTGACGCGGATCTTCGTGGTGTGAATTTCGAGAACGCCTCCCTCGGCGGGGCCGATTTTCGAGGAGCAAATCTGACAGGCGCTAATCTCTGTGGCGCGACTGTCAGTAGAGCCAATTTCTCCGACACAAGAGGGCTCACCGCGGACATGTTGAAGGACGTGTGTGTCGGTCGACCCGAAGACGATGATTCCGCGATCAAAGCATCTCAACCCTTTGGCTTACAAGGTTACTTCTCAAACGAGTTTAAGAGCATCAAAAGGTGCAGTGTGCGTAGCGAATGCGCACCAATGGATGCTCAAGGATCTAATGCATTGATCAATCAGCCGCGCCGCTAAGAAGCCTCGGCCATGATAACATCGGGGACAATATGTATGCGATTACTCTCGCCGCGGCCGCGATAATCTGGCCGTTCATCGTGGCTCTGTTTGCCAACAAGTACGGCGCCGATGTCGGCGCACGGTTCCTTGAGCGTGGCGGGAATATACCTTCCACCGGTCAGCCGCTGGATCACGCGTCTCTCGAGGTTTGGCTAAGATTGCCGGCTAATGGATTATTTCTTAGGCCTTACGCATATTTGATCATGCCGTTAGATTTAATCTATGCATGCTTCGTCGGCGGATTCTTGGTGTGTGGTGCGTTGTGGCTGTCCGCTGCCTTGACGTGGCCTGAGCCGCTTAGCTACTTTCGTTCAGTGTTGGTTTGCGTGTTGCCTGCGATCTATATTCTTAGCGATGTCGTCGAGGATATGTTGATTATGCGCATACTGCCTCGACAGGATGTGAGCGAAGTCGCTTTTGCTGTAATGCGCACAGCGACCAAGATCAAGGTAGCCTCATTCGGGGCGGCTGTGCTGCAGATAGTTGCGCTCGGCATCTATGCAGTATTCACGAGCGCGGCTTGATCGGAGAGCGGAGTGAAATCCTCCATCGCTTTCGACAAAATGGAGTAAGTCGTGGACTGATAAGGAAATGGCAAAAAGCTTATCAGTGAGAGAGTTGGCGTAGTAGTGTTGAACTGGATTGTTGCTGCCGCAGTCTAGCAGCCGTCGATCTGCGCTCATCTCTCCTGACCTGACTTTTAAGGGCGGTCGGTGATCGTCTGAGCGGCGTTTGACAACCGGCGCGTGGTGACAGGCGAACTTGCCGGCAATCCACTACGCTTTGCCTCTATGGGTCAACGTGAAGGGTCAGCCCATCCGCCTTTTCGGCATCTCCTTCGTTTCCGCTTGCAACATTGTTCCAGTGAAACGTCTTATATCCAGTACGTACGCACTCTACATTTTCTGCGAGTTCGTTCCTCGTCATAACCCTGTTAAGCACCTCTCTGGTCTCGTTCGCGTTGATGTATTCCGTAACGATAGCGGTCCCTTCATGCCCCTCATTCAAGACATTGATGTGAAACTTTGGAACGGGCACTCTTCATCTCCCCAGAAGCCGATTGATGCTAGGAGGGTGCCAATTTCTTTGCGGTCGGACAAGACCTCGAATGTTAGCGTGGAGCAGCCAGCTTCATTGCGGGCGCCGGGCGAACGTCGGGCTCCGATCTTGGCGTTCGGCTGATTGATAAGGTTTGGTCGCAAACGGAGTCAGTGGCAGTTTTGGCGCGGTTAGGTCTTTTGTTTTTGCTGTCGTGGTCCCGGCGCCTTGGATCTATCTTCCTTTGCTGTTTTTTGTTTGCGATTAGGAAATTTCACGATCGCTTGCTGCTCGCGCTGCCAGCTCAGGGAGCCGGCGAACCCGGAAGTGATGGGGTTGAGTTTAGGGAGATTACGATGTCGCCCTCCTAAAGCCGTGAGAATAGGCGTTGCTCACCTACCAGCGAGAGAGGCGGGTCCGCGTGCTAGGATTAAACAATCGAGTTTCGGCTGAGCCCATCCGCAGCGAGAGTGGAATATCCAGTTCTGATGTAGTCGCTATGCAGCGAACGCTGGCTCGTTGACGAATGCAATTCGGGCCCTGTCCTAGTCTAACAATCAAAAAGTTCAAGGGTGCCACTTTACTTTAGATTGACTAATCCGGATTCTACAATAACAATCCGAGATTATCCGGCATCGGACATCGCGTCGTCGGGCAAATTTTAGGCTTTGCACTTTTTGAGGGGCGATCATGTTGGCGTTTCAATCTCCGGCAATTTAAGGCCCGGGTCTCAGAAATCTATCGCGCACTAACTCGGTTGCTCGTTTGGCCGCAGCGCGTGCGCGTGCGCGTGCTTGTGCTGGGGGCTAGGGCACTTTCGTCGGCGCCAGGATGCGCTGCGGAACCTCGTCAACAGTCCTGGTTTGTTTCGGGTTGGGGGAAGACATGGCCATCACGAAACTTGCGGCGCGCTTCCTGAAGATTCAGGGCGGCAATCTGGTCGAGGTGGCCCGTCTCGGCCTCGATGCAGGCGGACACGTCGTAGCGCCGACGCTCCCGATTGGCTTTTCTTGCGTGGAGCTTTTCGACGGTAGCCAGGATCTCCCGCGCCTGCGCATACGAGGGACTGCCGGCCTGTTGAGGTCTCATGACGGCGGTCTGGAGATGACCGTTGAGGTGCCGTTTCCGGCACTCCTTTTCAGGACCATTCCGGATGACAAGACCGATATTGGGCCTGACTTTGTCTGCTCAATCACTATGAAGTTCACGCCGGGGCTCTTTGACGGGAATGGCTCGCTGCGCGTCGCGCATTATCACACTCTATACAGGAGCTGGGACGGTGACGGCCCACCGATGAACGGAGCGCAATACCTCCCGGACCATATTAAGTCGCTTTCACTGAAGGAGCTTACAGATCAATCGGCAACGCGAAGCTATGAAGTCGATGGGTTCGGCAGCAACGCCAGCGACGCTTTTCCGGGTGGCGACTATCCGCTGCTGACGTCCTTTTTTCGCAATGCGACGAATGTCGAATTCAAGGACCGGGTTATTATTCCGCCTCGGCACGCTCCCGGAGAGTTCGATTTCGACAAGCCGCGCGCGGTCGGAGTGAAGCCAATCGGCATCAGGGGCACGGCGCAGGATACGGCTTTCAGCTCGTGCTCCATCGCGGCGATCGTCGGAATTGGACCGAAGGCGGCAGCGCCGGGCCGCGCCGACCTTCGTTTTGACGATTGCTTTCAGGCTGACGGCACCGGCATTCCGGGCACGATTGCGGTCGAATTGATTCAGGATTTGCGCAACGACGCCTTCTTCGGAATCGGCACTGCCAAGGACATCAACCGCTTTTGCTGGTACATGCGCGCCCGGCCCGTGCCGGCCACCGTATTCTCTTCGATCTGGAACGAGCGGATCGCAAGGCCCTACCTCGACGCGCTGCGCACCACGGACGATGCGCGCGATCTCTCTTTCGTGCCGTTCCTGGAAAACATCGGCCCGGCGAGGGCCGGCGACAAGCTGCCGAATTTCGATATCGTGTTCGACGTCGTGCAGTCACGGCATCCCAAGGATCCATCTCAACTCTCCAATCCGGTGCTGATTGGCTTTCGCCCCCACGAAGCCGACAAGATCGAGTTTGCCGCCGATGCGGTCTTCCACGGACTGATCACTCATGACGGCAAGATGGTCCGGCGCCGGCTCAAGGTCACCGTCGAACGTCAGCGCCTGAACGAGACCTTCGAGTGGTTCGACATCGACCAGCGAAATCCCGGCAGCAAGCCCGAGATCGTCGTTACCATCGAGACCGACGCGGGTATCACGAATGATCTGGTCGGCGGCATGGTGCGGGTTGGCGCTCTCGATCTCAACGTGCCGAAGGGTGCCGCCGACGACAAGGGGCACATCCGCATCCGCTACAATGTGACGTTCGATCCGGCCGACCCGACGCGGACGGGCATGTTCGGCGCTGAGCAGGATCCCAAGGGGGTGGCCGGCCGCGCCCGGTTTCCGCGTCGTGGTGAGGCCATTCCCCGCATTGCGGCCCGCATAGACCGTTTCGACCTGCACGGTGCGCTGCCGGGATCGCAGGATCCTGTACCCGACGCCGGGCAGGCGTTCGATGCCATCCTTGACGAACTCGCGAACGTGCCGGACAAGACCAACGGCACGCCGGATCCGAGACAAAAACAGATTGATCGCGAGAAGCAGATCGCCTCCGATCTGCAGCGTGAACCGCCGATCGTGTTCGTCGACGGTGGACCCCCGCAAGCCGCCGAGACGCCGTTCTTCCTCCACGGCGAGGAAGTGACGCGCGCAAGCCGCAACCGTCGCCTCAGCCTCACCTTGCACCGGCGCAGCTCGAAGGAAGCAAGCGACGGGTACCGCACGATCGTCATCGATCGCGAGCCGATGACGGTCGCACTGGTCGACGTTCCGGCCTTCGAGCTCAAGAGCGAGGACGTCGCCGAGAACGATGGCGAGATCGCCAACTGGCAAACCTCCGAGCTCGAAGGATCGCACTGGGACATCGCCAGGATCGCCGACGGCTTCGATCTGTTTTTCCCGCCGCAGGCGACCGGTGAGGCCGCCGAAAAGGGCAAGCCCTGGCCGACGATATCACCGCGAGGGGCGGAGCAGACGATCGACTTCCGTCTCGGGACGACCGCGCGGCTGCGCCTGCAATCGTCGTATTTCAAGCAGCGCTACGCCGAGGCGCCCTGGAACCTGCGCCGCGTGCTTGGTTTTGCAGGGCAACGAGCTCCGGGTGCCGGTCTCGACACGGCGCGCTTCGAGTTTCTCTATGGCTTGGCTGCACGCTTCACCGCGCCCTCGCTGCGGCTGGCCGAACTGGGGTCCCGCATCGGCGAAGTGCGCGATCCGCTGCCGGCGCGTCCGCGCGGAATTACGCGATCGTTGCTCGATGGCACCGAAACCAAAGCCATCCAGTCGCTTCAGCCGCTGGTCGAGGCGGAGCTCTACGATCAGTTCCGCGGCGTTTCGGCATCCTTCACCAAGGCGTGGAATACACGCATCGGCTTCTTCGAGACCTATCGCGAGGCCAGCGACGGACCTCTCTCGATCGAGGACAAATCCCCTGACAAGGTCGCTTTTGTACTTCGCGTCGCCGGCGCCGCAGCCAGCCCCTCCGATATCGATCTGGAGCCTTGGAAGCCGGACAGCAACTCGACCGGGCTCAAGGGAGGCGCGACCAGGGGATTCGAGTCGAAAAACATCTATGATGAGGTTGCCGCCACTCCTTCGAGCACCCGTGGCCAGATCGTCAATCCGGCCTTTTCGTCACTCGGAGGCTCCGGCTTCGTCCGGGCGTTTTTCGCCAATGGCAAGACGCGCATCGTCTCCGATACCAGTTTCGGCCGCACCCACACCTATGCGGTGGAGCGGATTGGCCGCATTGGCCGGCACTGGAATATCGC
>JBARNF010000945.1:0-2164 GCA_049802835.1 Bradyrhizobium sp. | reverse complement strand
CGCGCTGGGCGCGTGAATTGCAGCACAGACACATTTGCCCGAGCGCCGGAATTCGTCCTCGGCGCAACAGCAGGGCTGTTCAACGCTCTGTGCTTTGGTTTGACCGAGAGGGGTGATTTTTCGCTTTTCAGGTCGGGAAGTGTCTGAATCTATGGGGAGCAACCCGAATCGGAGGTTGCTCTATGACGACGATCGATCTTGCATCCTGTCTTGCCGCCATCCCGGATCGGCGGCGCGCCGAAGGAAAGATTTACGGCCAGGTCGGCGTCATCCTGTTTTCGATCATCGCAATGCTGAGCGGCGCTCGGTCGTATCGCCAAATCCACGCCCTGATCCGCGCGAGGCTTTGCGTGCTCAATGCGGCTTTTCCGGACGCTGCGCTGCGACGAGCGCCAGCTTACACCTCCGTGCGCGGAATCCTGCGCCAACTCGATCCGAACGAACTCGAGCAGGCGTTTCGTCGTCATGCGGAAAGTCTCGACGTTTCCTGCGCCGCCGCGCCGTCCCGCTTCATCGCCATCGACGGAAAGACGTTGCGGCAAAGCTTCGACGCTTTCGCCGACCGCAAGGCCGCACATGTGCTCAGCGCCTTCGCCGTCGACCATCGGATCATTCTCGCGCATGAAGTGATCGACGAGAAATCGAATGAGATCCCCGCCGCGCAGGCGCTGATCGCCGCCATGGGCCTGAGCGACCGCGTCTTCACGCTCGACGCCATGCACTGCCAAAAAAACCTTCGAGATCGCACGCGGGACCGGCAATGAACTGATCGTTCAAGTCAAAGCTAATCAGCCGGGTTTGTCGCAACGCTGCGAGCACATCGCCGCGACGGCGGCTCCAATCGCCGTCGACGACAGTCGCAATCTGGCGCGAAATCGCCAGGAAGACCGGCGTGTCGAAGTCTATGCTCCCGGCGCCGCCCTCGATGACGGCGAATGGGGGCCGCTGATCGCCGCAATCGTGCGCGTCACGCGATTTACATTGATCCGTTCCGCCGCCACAGGGCTCTGGAAACGGCGGGAAGAAACCGCGTTTTATGCGTCGTCCGTCATGTTGCCCGCGGAAATCTTCGCGAGCGCCATCCGCGGTCATTGGGCTGTGGAGAACGAGAACCATTGGGTTCGCGACGTGACCCTTGCTGAAGACGCCAGCCGCATCCGCGTCAATCCAGGCATCATGGCGCGCCTGCGTTCGCAAGCCCTCAACATCGCCAGGGCAAACGGCGTCGCCAACATCGCCCAAGCCCTTTGGAACGGCGCACTCGATCCCGCCGTCACCCTCTCATACCGCGGCCTGTAAACAGCGTTGAACAGCCCTGCGCCGACGCCAAGGCGGTCGCGCAGACGATCGCAAGAGCGCTGACTGCGCATTCCACGGATGCTGAGCGCCCGTTCCACGGGATCGTGAGCAGCCAATCCAAGGCATCGTGAGCGCGCGTTCCACGCGATCGTGAGCGGCTGGCGCGTCGCCGACGGCGACATTGATTCAGGCCTTGGCGTCGGCGTCAAGGAGACGCTTTTTGGCTGAGAGTTTGCGCATGCTTTCTCCTGTGATCGGAAGCCGATGAGCGTTGTGGACGAGGCGGTCGAGAATGGCGTCGGCGAGCGTCGGATTGCCGATGATCTCGTGCCATTGCTCGACCGGAACCTGACTGGTGACGACAGTCGAGACGCGTTGGTGACGATCTTCCATGATTTCGAGGAGATCACGCTGCTGAGTTTCGGTGAGGACCGACAGACCCCAATCGTCCAATATCAGGAGCTGCACGCGCGCGAGCGTTTTTAGGAGGCGGGCGTAGCGGCCATCGCCGCGGGCGAGAGCCAGCGTCTCGAAGAGGCGCGGCACACGGTGATAGAGAACGCTTTTTCCGTCACGACAGGCTTTGTGCCCGAGCGCGCACGCGATCCAACTCTTGCCGACGCCGGTCGGCCCTGTGATCAGAAGCCCCTCGGCGCGATCGATCCAGTCGCCGGCGACGAGCTTCTGGAAAAGAGCGCGGTCGACGCCGCGCGGGGTTCGTAGGTCGACATCCTCGATGACGGCGTTCTGCCGCAAGGCCGCGAACTTGAGGCGCGCGGCGCGGCGCTTTGTGTCGCGCTCGGCGGCCTCACGATCGACCATTAGGCCGAGCCGCTCCTCGAAAGAGAGGGCGGCGATATCGGAC
>JBARNF010000944.1:0-1511 GCA_049802835.1 Bradyrhizobium sp. | reverse complement strand
CGCCTGACCGACATGGACATCGGCATCGAGAAGTACTTCAGCTTCGTCGTGCTGAAGTCGCCGATCGTCAAGCCGTATCTGCCGCTGCCCAGCCTGTTTCAGGCCTGATATCGATTCCTCCGAGTAGATGGTCAGCGCTGGCCATAGCTGCGGACCTGCTCGGGATCCTGGCGCAGCGTATCCAGCCAGGAGGGATCCAGCTTCGGCACCGACGACAGCAGCAGCTGCGTGTAGGGATGTTCCGGCTTCGCCATGGCCTCGGGTGTGATCTGCTCGATCTTGCGTCCCTGGTACATCACGACGATGTCGTCGCAGATCGCCTCGACCACCGACAGGTCATGGCTGATGAAGACGTAGGCGAGATTGAGCTCGCGCTGCAGCTCCTTCAGCAGATCGATGATCGCGGCGGCGACGACGGTGTCGAGCGCCGAGGTGATCTCGTCGCAGATGATCAGCTTGGGATCGGCCGCGAGAGCGCGCGCGAAGTTCACCCGCTGCTTCTGTCCGCCGGACAATTCGGCCGGACGGCGCAGCCGCAGGCCGCGTGGCAGCTTCACCATGTCGAGCAGCTGGTCGATCCGGGCGCTGCGCTGCTGGCGCGGCATGTGGTGATAGAACGTCAGCGGGCGACCGAGAATGTCCTCGACCGTATGGGCGGGATTGAGCGCCGTATCGGCGTGCTGGAATACGATCTGCAGCTCGCGCAGCTGATCCGGGCTGCGATCACGCGCATGGCGGCCGAGCTCGCGGCCCTCGAACACGACGCCGCCGGCATGGGAGGGAAGGATCCCCGCGATTGCGCGCGCGAGCGTCGACTTGCCGCATCCAGACTCCCCGATGATGCCGAGATTGCGCCCCCGCGCCACACGCAGGCTGACGTCGTCCACCGCGATGATCGCCGGCCGGCCGTCCGCCCGGCGCGGGCCGTAGCCGATCGACAATTCGTGCACGTCGAGCAGGGCGTCGGCCGCAGTGGCATCTTCAGCAGGCGGCCTGGTCTCGTGATGCGGCGTGACGGCAGCCAGCAGCTGCTGCGTATAGGGATGGCTCGGACGTTCGAGAATGTCGGCGGTCGTTCCCGCTTCCTGCACCTGACCATCTTTCAGCACCACGATCCGGTCGGCGACCTGGGCCACGACAGCGAGGTCGTGCGACACGTAGATGCCGGCGATGCGGTGCGCGCCGATCACTGCCTTGAAGGCCCTGAGCACCTCGACCTGGGTGGTGACGTCGAGCGCCGTGGTCGGCTCGTCGAAGATCAGCAGCTTGGGATTCGCGATCAGCGCCATGGCCGCGGCGAGCCGCTGCAGCTGACCGCCGGACACCTGGTGCGGATAGCGGTCGCCGATCCCGTCCGGATCGGGCAGCGACAGCGCCCGGAACAGCGTCACCGCCTTCGCGCGCGCCTCTTCCGGCCGCATCAAACCGTGGATCCGCACGACCTCGATCACCTGGTCCATGATCCGGATCGCCGGATTGAACGCCGCGGCCGCGCTCTGCGGCACGTAGGC
>JBARNF010000943.1:0-8028 GCA_049802835.1 Bradyrhizobium sp. | reverse complement strand
GATCCACGCCGTGCACGACCGCGTCGAACGCGGCGCGGCGGGCCTGCGCTTCGAGGGACCGAAGTTCATGCCGGCGGGATGATCGTTGCAGCCAGGGGATCGGCACCCTGGCCGCATTTCGAGGTCGGGCGTTCGAAGGTGCCATGCCCTCGACAGCAACGGTCGATCATCCTAGGGAAGCGGCTTCATCACGGGCTGCAGGTGTCGGATGGGGCTGAAGCACCAGGCGTTCTTCTATTCTCTGTTTCTGTCGAGGCTTGCGGACCAGATCCTGCTGTTTCTGGTGCCGCTCGTCATCTTTCAGCTGACGGACAGCGTCGCGTGGTCGGGCGCCGCCTTCTTCATCGAAACGCTGCCACGCTATCTATCCTTTCCCGTCTGTGGCGCGCTATGCGACCTGACATCGCCGCTGAAGCTGCTGCACGTCAGCCAGCGCCTGCGGGCGCTGGCCTGCGTCGCGGGCATGATCGGCTTCGCGGTCGTCGGTGGCGTCGGCTGGCTGATCGGACTCTCGGCGGTGTGCGGCGTGCTGACGACGCAAGGCCTGATGGCCCGCGAAGTCATGCTGCCGCAGATCTTCCAGCGGGAGCGTTTCGAGAAGGTCGCCTCCTACACCCAGATTGCCGACCAGCTCGGCCTGGTGCTGGGGCCGCTGCTGGCGGCCTCGCTGCTCAAGCTGTGGTCCTGGGAATTTGCCGTGATCGCCACGTCGGCCCTGTTCGTGGCTGCGGATGCGGCCGTCCTGATCTGGCAGCGTTGGGCAAAGCCGGAGCTGGCCGAGCCGACACCGGCGATGGGCCATTGGACTCTGCCGCTGGCCACGGCGCTGCGCCACCTCATCGACCGGCCTGGACTGATCGAGACCGTCCTGCTCGCGGCCGCCGTCAACCTCATCATTGGCGTGACGCTGGCAACCTCGGCCGCCATGATGACGGGCATCCACGGCCAGACCGGCACGACCTACGCGTTTCTGCAGATGACCGGCGCCGTCGCCACCGTCATCATCCTCTTCGCCACAGCGCATGTGCCGACGCCGCTGCCGCTGCTCGGACTGCTCGGCTATGCCATGATCTTCGTCGGCGGCCTGACGACCGGGCTCGCCACGCGCGCCGATCTCTACGCGGCCGGCTTCGTTCTGGTCATCGGCTTCGACAAGATGTTCAGCGTCTATATCCGCACGCTGCGCATGACGCTCATTCCGCGCCAGGACATCGGCAAGACCACCGGCCTCATCGTCATGTTGAACAACCTATCGCAGCCGCTGGCCGGGCTTGCGGTCGGCCTGTTCGCCGGTAGTTCCGGCGCCGGCGCAGTGATTGTGATGCTGTCACTGCTGATGGGTCTGCTCGGCGCGATCGTCGCAGCGGCCTGGCTGCGCCGGGTGCGGATGACGAAGGCCGTGTGATGCGCCGTGCGTGCCTCGCGCGCGATCAAAGGCGTTCTCTGCTCTTCCGATTGCGCAGGCGATCACTTCCGCGGGCACAAATCATCGGACGCACGCACAGGAAGCCCATCGACACCAAGCCAGACCGCGAACACGGCGAGTAACGCCCATCGTCTCGTCACACAGCGCCACGCGCGCGGCGCGACGCCTCGAGGCGCCCCGATGTGAGGAATCGTCATGCCAGACATGCCTCACATTCGCACATGACATTGCACTGCGAAACGGCTAAGCGGACCGCCCCCCGGACTGAAACGAGACGAGCATGGCGGCAGCGGCCCATTGCGGCATCGACTTCGGCACTTCGAACACCACGGTCGGCCTCAGCGATCATGCCTCCGCAGAGCTCATCCCGCTGGAGGGCGAGCATCGCACCCTGCCGAGCGCGATGTTCTTCGATTTCGAGGACCACGGCGTGCAGTTCGGGCGCAGCGCGATCGAGCGCTATCTGACCGGCCATGACGGCCGCTTCATGCGCGCGCTGAAGAGCATCCTCGGCACCGCGCTGATCCACGAGAAGACCTACATCCGGCAGAAGGCGGTGCCGTTCGCCGGCATTCTCGGCTTCTTCTTCGCGCACCTGAAGACCCAGATCGAGACACGGCTCGGCCACGAGGTCACGCAGGTGGTGCTGGGCCGCCCCGTGCGCTTCGTCGACAAGGACGACAAGGCCGATGCAGAGGCACAGGCTGCGCTGGAGGGAATCGCGCGCGACCAGGGCTTCAAGCACATCGCCTTCCAGTACGAGCCGATCGCCGCCGCGCTCGACTACGAGCAGCAGGTCACGCGCGAAGAGCTGGTGCTGATCGTCGACATCGGCGGCGGCACCTCGGACTTCTCGATCGTCCGCGTCTCGCCCGGGCGGCGCGGCAAGGCGAGGCGCGACGACGACATCCTCGCCAATGGCGGCATCCATATCGGCGGCACCGATTTCGACCGGCTCTTGAGCCTGCGATGCGTGATGCCGCATCTCGGCTATGGCAGCCTGACCGCCGACGGCAAGCGCAACCTGCCGACGCTGTACTATCATGAGCTCGCCACCTGGCACCGCATCAACCAGCTCTACAAGAAGGCGGTGATGGGCGAGCTGCGCCAGATCCGCTACGAGGCCGAGCGGCGCGATCTGGTCGACCGCTTCATCAAGGTCGTGGAGGACCATCGCGGCCACACGCTGGCGATCGGCGTCGAGCAGGCCAAGATCGCGCTGACGGCGGCGAAGTCGGTCACCCCGGTGCTCTCGGAAAAGGACGACTGGGCGCGCATCCGCTTCACGCGCAAGGATTTCGACCGCGCCATCGGCGATTCCGTCGAGCGCGTCGTTCGCACCGTCACGACGCTGCTCGATGATGCCGGCGTCGAAGCCGCGGCCATCAACACGATCATCCTGACCGGCGGCTCCAGCATGGTGCCGGCGCTGCGGCAGGCGATCCTTGCGCTGTTTCCGGAGGCCCGCGTCGCCGAGACCGATCTGCTCGGCAGCGTCGGCATCGGGCTCGCGCTCGATGCCCGCCGCAAGTTCGGCTGATCCGGCGGCTTATTCGGGCGGGGCCGTCGCAGCAGGCTCGGGCTGGCTCTCCCGCACGCGCTGAGGCTCGGAGCGCGACGCCGGACGGGACGACGCCACGGTCGGGACCGCAACGCGCATCGGACCGCGCTTCGCGGGCGTCGGCTGAGGACCGGTCGTCGTTCCTGCTCTGGGGCGCGCCGGCTGTCCAGCGTGGATGATGCGCCAGGGCCCTGGATCGTCTGGAAGCGATCGCGGAGAAACCGGCACGGATCGGCTGGCGTGGCGCGGCCGCGGGCGCGGGCGCGGCGGCTCGTTGTGCACGGGCGTCGCGACGGGAGGAGGGATGACGGGAAGGAGGATATCGGGTTTCCAGTCAGCGGCCGGCGGCGGATCACCGGGCGTGCTGCTCGGAGCTGCCGCTACGGTCGCTTCCGCCGCCGGCCCGTCGGGCAGATCAGCCGGAGCACGCGCCGCAACCGGCGTCTCCACGCGCGGGATCGAGCCGGTCGTCTCGACGACCGCCTCCACATGGAACGCGGCATTCGGCAGCAGCAGGCCCGCGGCGGCGAGCGCAGCCGCAAGGCCTCGACCGAGCCCGACCGCCGCGGGATGATCATGCAGCGGAAGCAAGCGGCCGACCCGGCGCGCGGCATCCACAGCAACCACGACGATGAAGGCGGCGAAGCCGAGGCTGCCGCCGACGCTGGGCAGGATCGCCGAGGCCTGGACCAGAAACACCGTCAGCGCCGCCGCAGCCACGACCGGCTCGACCAGGCCGCGCAACCGCTGCGGCGACGACATGCCAAGAAAACAACCCGCATAATAGGCATCGACGAGACAGCCATCGCCGGGCCGGAGCTGCTGCAGGATCGCCAGACCGACGAAGGCCACGGCGGCGGAGGTAAAGATGCGTGTCGCCCGCCCCGAGCTGGCGACGTTGGGCGACCGCAGCGCGAAGATGGTCGCGGACATCCCGGCCATGCACAGAGCAAAGATGGCGAGGGAATCGCCGAGCCCCTTGTCGAATTCGTCGAGACGCCCGAGGTGGAGCAGCTCGCCTTCGGGGCCGAGCAGCGGCGCAAGGCTGAGGAAGAGAAACGAGCCGACCGCGGCGAGTGCTCCGAACCGGCCGCCATAGCCGTGCAACAGCACGACGCGCATGCGCATCTCGATCGCGCAGACGGTGCAGAACACCAGGCCGCAAAACACCGACAGCAGGATGAACGACGCGCTCGCCGGCAGGCCCGCGCGCGCCACGCTCTCGCTGAGCGTCACGATCGATGTCATGCCGCTGAAGCTGCCGCCATAGGCGGAGGACGAGAAGGTCGTCGGGATGAGATCCCTGGTCGGTTCGACAATCAAGGCTGCGCAGAGCAGCAGCGTGGCAGTGGCGGACGCGAGTGCCGGCGGCACGCCTGACCTCGTTAGATGCAAGGTCGCGAGACAACCGAGAAAGGCGCCCGCGAATGAGGCCAGCGGCACGAGATAGAGCGCCAGAAGCGGCCGGCGCAGGCCTTCCCGCCATGCAAGCGGATCGAACGCCTGCGGCGCTTGCGAACCCCCCGCATGAAGATCGGCCATTCGCCCCTCACGTCCTCACGACCATCGGGCGCACATGCGCGATGGCTGGGTGAACGCCGCACATCCTGTCCGGCGACCTCGCTTGCAAGCTGTCGTCATGAGCCGAAGCCGACGAGAGCCCTGTTCCGACCCGACACGTGCGACATCCGTTCCGCAAGACGCACCGGGACGATGCCTTCAAGAGGCTGCGCCATGGAAGTCGCCGGCGGTGGCACCGACAAAAAGCGAGAGAGGCACTTGTTGTGACAAAGGGGCGGAGGATTGCGCCGAAACTATGCCGAAGTGAGGCCACATCAGGCCCCTCGCCTCAGATATGGTCCGCCGTCACGGACTTGCCGAGGTCGACGGATCCGGGTGCCACTCCTGCGCCGGTTGCAGGTCCTGCCGGGCCACGACGCGCGGCCTGGGGATCGACTGCGGCACGACCCGCAACTGGCTGCGCCTGACCGCCGGTTGCGCTCCGGTTGCAATGGACTGACCATAGCGGACAACGCGCCGGGGCGGCTCTACGGACGATGGCGCCGGGCCGTGGGCGTGCTCGCCGCGATCACGTGCACGGAACAGCTCGCCGCTACCAGGGTGCAAAATCTGCATGGGTAGATCAGGTGTTGCTCCGGCGGCGGGCACCGGCTCGCCAGCCGCCCTGCCCAAAGCGTCCCGCGCATCGTCCGTTTCCGATGGGCTCGGGAGCTGCACCGCCGTTTGCGCAACCGGCTTGTCTGCATTCGCGATCGAGCCGGTCGGCTCCGCGGGAGACTGCCCGAGGAGCAGTTCGGTCGGCAACAGCACACCCAGAATGGCCAGTGCGGCAACGAGGCCCCGCGTCCACGCGATCATGGTCTGCCGCGGCGATTCTCCCGCTTCGACGAACAGCCGCACTGCCGCGTCCACGAAGATGACTGAAATGAAGGCGACGTAGCCGAGGCTGCCGCCGACGGCAGGCAGGATCGGACAGGTCAGGACCAGCAGAACCGTCAGCAGCGCCGCCGCGGCGATCGCCTGGAGCAGGCTGCGCAATCGCCGCGGCGACGACATGCCGACGAAGCAACCGGCATAATAGGCATCGAGATCACAGGCCCCGCTGGGCACGAACTGCTGGAGCACCACGAGGCCGGCGAACGCGACGGTCGCGGCGACGAAGATACGGACCGCGCGCCGCGACCCCGCAACCGGCGCCCAGCGCAGGGCAACCATGGTCGCCAGCATCCCCGCGGCACACACCGCGAACGTGATTGCGACCGCGCCAGGCCCCTGCTCCAGCACGCCACGGCGTGCGATCGGGAGCAGCTCACCTTCGGCGCCGAGCATCGGCGCCAGGCCGACGAACAGGAAGGATGCGACCGCCGCGAGCGCGCCCAATCGTCCGCCATAGCCACGGGCTAACCCGCCGCGCAGCCACATGTCGAGCGCGCAGCCAAGACAGAACACCACCCCACAGAACAGCGACAGCAAAATGAAGGCAGCATCGAGCGGCAGGCCGGCCCGTATCACGCTCGCGTTCAAGAGCGCCACCGGAGTCATGCCGACGAAGCTGCCGCCATAGGCGGACGAGAAGAATGTGCTCGGCACCAGATTCGCCGTCCGGGTCAGGATCAGCGACGAGCTCAGCAGCAGCGCGGCCGTTGCGGAGGCAATCAGCGGCGACAGGCCGGATGTGCTCAAGTGCAGCGTCATCAGGCAGCCGAGGAAGGCGGCGATGAAGGAGGCCAGCGGCGGGCAGCCGAGCTGGAACAGCTCCGAGCCGTAGAACGGGACGGCCCTGCCGAGCTGCCGCTCGCGCCATGCGCGCGGATCGAACGTCTGCTCCGCCTGCAAACGACGCAACTGATGATCGAGCGTTCCGCGCTTCATATCCACGACACCCCGAATCGAGTCCACCCAAGACCTGCGTTCTGATTACGCTGCAAGCGGTCGCCGACGTTCGGGCGCAACACTGAGTCCGAGCCGTCGCAGGCCGTCTGAAGCGGTTGTACACAGGCTGCATTGCTCGCAACTGCGTGTATTCAATCAATGCACCACTGTACTGTGTTGCGGGAGTACTGGGTGCCGCTGATCCACTGAAAGCTCCCGGCAACCTTAACGGCGGTACGGCGCGTTAACGATCATGGGGAGCGAGGCGCGCAACGGAGCCGCCACGGCTTGAAGCCGACGCTGGTTAACGACAACATCGCTTGCATGCCCACACCCACGCTGCATACCGCGCGATTGATCCTGCGGCCGCTGGCGCCCACCGATGCGCCAGCGATCCAGCATCATTTCAACAACTGGAACATCATTCGCAACCTCGCGGCCGTGGTGCCGTGGCCCTACCCCGACGACGGCGCCGAGACGTTCATCAGGCTGCAGCTCGACAGGATCGCAAGCGGCGAGGAGATCTATCAATGGGTGCTGGTGCCGCGCGACGGTCCCGGCGAGGCGATCGGCAACATTCACTTCCGTCCGCACGTGGAGTCGTTCAAGGGCAATCGCGGTTTCTGGCTGGCAGAGCCGTACTGGAACCGCGGGCTGATGAGCGAGGCCATCGCCGCGGTGAACGACTTCGCCTTCGGCCCTCTCGGCCTCGATCACTTCTACGTCTGCAACGTCGCAAGCAATGCCGCCTCGCGCCGGGTCAAGCAGAAGACCGGCGCCGAGTTCACAGGCTTCATCGAGCTGGCGCACCACAACGGCGAGACCAAGTCCGAGAAATGGATCGTGCGGCGGGAGACGTGGCTGCAGCGCGGACAACCAGCACGCACGTCCCCCTGATACCGACCTCCGTTACGCGCCCGCCATCACGTCGATCAGCGCCTGGGCAAAAGCCTGCGGCGCCTCCTGCGGCAGGTTGTGGCCGATGCCGCCGGTGATCAGCCGGTGCTCGTAGCGGCCTGTGAACTTCTTCGCATAGGCCTCCGGTGCCGGATGCGGCGCGCCATTGGCGTCGCCTTCCATCGTGATCGTCGGCACCGTGATCTCAGGGAAGGTTGCGAGCTTCGCCTCCAGCGCATCATACTTGGTCTCGCCTGCCGCGAGGCCGAGCCGCCAGCGATAATTGTGCACGACGATGTCGACGTGGTCGGGATTGTCGAGGGCCGCCGCACTCCGGGTGAAGGTCGCGTCATCGAACGCCCATCGCGGCGAGGCCGTCTGCCAGATCAGCTTGGCGAAGTCGCGCCGGTTGTTGTCATAGCCGTCGCGGCCGCGCTCGGTCGCGAAATAGAACTGATACCACCATTGCAGCTCGGCCGCCGGCGGCAGCGGCTTGCGGCCGGCCTGCTGACTGCCGATCAGATAGCCGCTGACCGACACCATCGCCTTGCAGCGCTCCGGCCATAGCGCGGCGATGATGTTGGCGGTGCGCGCGCCCCAATCGTAGCCGGCCAGCGTCGCGCTGCGGATCTGCAGCGCATCCATCAGCGCGACGATGTCGGCGGCGACCGCGACCGGCTGGCCGCTGCGCAAGGCGGTCGGCGACAGCAGCCGGGTCGCGCCGTAGCCGCGCAGATGAGGAATGATGACG
>JBARNF010000942.1:0-2119 GCA_049802835.1 Bradyrhizobium sp. | reverse complement strand
CTCGGCGAAACGGGTCTCGATGTGCTCGAGGTCGGGCCCGGATGCAGCGACCTGCCACTGATGCTGATCGAACATTGCCGCCGGCACGACCATCGGCTTCACTTGATCGATTCGCCGGAAATGCTCGCCCAGCTCCCCGATGCGCCGTTCCTCGCCAAGCGTCCGGGCCTGTTCCCCAAATGCCGCGCCGACCTTGCCGACCTGATCGGCGCGATCGACGTCATGATCTCGTACTCGGTGTTGCAGCACGTGTTCCTCGACGCCAACCCCTTCGATTTCGTCGATCTGGCGGTCGAACTGCTCGCTCCGCAGGGCGAGTTGCTGATCGGCGATATCCCCAACGTCTCGAAGCGGATGCGATTTTTCTCCAGCGACGCGGGCATTGCATTTCACCAGAGATTCACCGGCGGGGAGAGCAAGCCCGAGATCGCCTTCAACGTGCCGCACCCGGGCAAGATCGACGACGCCGTCATGATCGGGCTGCTGGCGCGCGCGCGGGCCGCGGGCGTAGACGCCTACATATTGTCGCAGCCGCCGGCCCTTCCGATGCACAACCGGCGCGAGGACATTCTGATGAGAAAGCCGTGAGTATGCCAACAGGACGACGGGTCAAGGAAAGGAAGCTCGTCATCGTCGGCGATAGCGCCTTTGCCGAAGTGGCCTACGAGTATTTCCAACACGACTCGCCCTATGATGTCGCGGCCTTTGCGGTCGAACGCGCCCATGTGACGCGGCAGATGCTGCTCGGGCTGCCTGTCGTCGTCTTCGAAGAGCTGTCTTCACATTATCCGCCGCACTCGCACGACGTCTACGCCGCCCTCGTCTACAGCGATCTCAATCGCCGGCGCACGCGCCTCGCCCAGGCCGCGAAGGAGGCGGGCTACCCGCTCGCCAGTTATATAAGCTCGCACGCCTCGGTATGGCACAATGTGAAGCTGGGGGAGCATTGCTTCGTCTTCGAGAACAACGTCTTGCAGCCGTTCGTGAGCTTGGGAAACAACGTCGTGCTATGGAGCGGCAATCACGTCGGCCACCATTCCCGTATTCACGACAACGTCTTCATCTCCTCGCACGTCGTCATTTCGGGATTTTGCGAGATCGGCGAAAACAGCTTTCTCGGCGTCAATGCGGCCGTCGCCAACAATGTGAAGATCGGGCGCGACTGCTGGATCGGGCCCGGTGTGGTCATTTCGAAGGATACCAAGGACGGCGAACTCTACCGGCCTGCGAAGGCCCACCCCGCCAGAGTCAGCGCGCCCCGCTTCTTTCGATTGACCGAGTGACGATGGCGCGGCGCAATCACATCGCCGGATACCGGGTGGTCCCGGCCCCGGACGGAGCGGGCAGATGCGGTCGTTCGGCCAGCTGTCATGAAACCGCATGAACGCAGCGAAGGAATTCGTCCGTTGAGCGCCGCGCCCCCACCATCGCTGACCGTCGAGCGGTATGAGCCGGGACGGAAAGAAGAATGGGACACGTTCGTAGCCGACAGCAAGAACGGAACGTTTCTTTTCCTGCGCGATTACATGGACTACCACGCCGACCGTTTTACCGACCACTCGCTGATCGTGCGCGACCGGTCGCGCATCGTCGCTCTGCTTCCCGCCAATCGGGCCGGCGACGAGGTCCACAGCCACCAAGGGCTGACCTACGGTGGCCTCGTCACTTGCGGTCGCATGACCGTACCCGTCATGCTCGACGTGCTCGAAGCCGTTCTCGACTATTTGCGCCGCTCGGGCGTGACGGCGCTCCATTACAAGACGGTCCCCTGGATCTACCATCGGATGCCCGCAGAGGAGGACCGCTATGCCCTGTTCTGCGCCGGCGCCGAGCTCAGCCGGCGGGACGTGCTCAGCGTGATCTCGCCCGCCGGCGAGCGGCCAGCGATTCAATCCCGCCGTCTGCGCGGCGCCGCCAAGGCGGATCGATGTCAAATCGAACTCGTTCGTTCGGAGGAATGGCAGGCCTATTGGGACCTGCTGTCATCGCACTTGGTCGCGCGCTACGCGGTAAAACCGGTGCATTCGCGCGAAGAGATCGAGCGGCTACACCATCGCTTTCCCGAAAACATCAAGCTTTTCCTCGCAAACAGCCGAGAGGAATTGCTTGCCGGAGCGGT
>JBARNF010000941.1:0-1632 GCA_049802835.1 Bradyrhizobium sp. | reverse complement strand
TCATGTTCGCACGTCTCCTCATCATGCTCTACGCCATCATGAGTTATGCCGTCTTTCTCGCGTCATTCGTGTGGGCGGTCGGCTTCGTCGGCAATTACAACGATCTCATATCCAAGTCGATCGACGTTGGCGGAACCGGCCCCGTGGCCGAGGCCATCGTCATCGACCTGCTGCTGCTCGCAGTCTTTGCCGTGCAGCACAGTGTCATGGCGCGGCCGGCTTTCAAACGGGCGTGGACGCGCATCATTCCGGCGGCGGCCGAGCGTAGCACCTATGTGCTGCTGTCCAGCCTGATCCTGCTGCTACTGTTCTGGCAGTGGCGACCGATCCCGTCGCCCGTCTGGCAGGTCGGGGGATTCGCAGCCGCGGTGCTGATCGGCATCCATTGGCTCGGCTGGTCGATCGTTCTCGCCTCGACCTTCATGATCGATCATTTCGATCTGTCCGGTCTGCGCCAGGCCTTCGTCGCCCTCCGCGGCACCGAAGCGCCGGCTCAGCCGTTCAAGACGCCGCTGCTGTATCGCCTGGTGCGGCATCCGCTGATGCTCGGCTTCCTGCTGACCTTCTGGGCCACCCCGGAGATGACGATAGGCCACCTGCTGTTCGCGACCATGACGACGGCCTACATCCTGGTCGGACTGCAGTTCGAGGAGCGCGATCTGATCGCCGAGTTCGGCGAGACCTACCAGCGCTATCGCCAGCGGGTTCCGATGCTGCTGCCGCGCATTTTCGGACGCCGCGCCTGATGGATCGGATCATTGTCGGCGCCGGGCGGGCGTTTTGGCCGGCACCCTGCCCACCGGCGCGCCCACGCAGACGTGAGTTTGTATAGGAAGCGATCGTTTCCTATATCGGTGTCCTTGCTGGATGCCGCGCCCGCGGCGTCGTTTCGCCGCCCCGCCTGGCCCATCCGGAATTTCCGCCGGGCCCGGCGGCGGCCGACCTGGAGATATCTGCATTGACCACCGTGACCTCCGATTCTGCCGACAGCCTGTCGGCCTGGATCACTCTGCTGCTGGCCTTCTCGTGCGGGCTGATCGTCGCCAACATCTATTACGCCCAGCCGCTGATCGGGCCGATCAGCGCCGATCTCGGCCTGCCGCCGCAACTGGCCGGCCTGCTCGTGACCATGAGCCAGATCGGCTACGGCGCGGGGCTGCTGCTGGTCGTTCCGCTCGGCGATCTCATCGAGAACCGCAAGCTCGTGATCGCGACGATCATCGTCGGCGCCGTCGCCTTGGCCTGTGCCGCGCTGGCGACGAGCCCGTCGACCTTCCTGGCCTCGGCGCTGCTGATCGGCTTCGGCTCGGTCGCGGTGCAGATCCTGATCCCCTATGCCGGGCACATGGCGCCGGAGGCGATCCGCGGCCGCACGGTCGGCAACGTCACCACCGGCCTGATGCTCGGCATCATGCTGGCGCGGCCGGTCGCGAGCTTCGTTGCGGCGCATGCCTCGTGGCACATCATCTACGCCGCCTCGGCTGTGGCCATGTCGATCCTGGCCGTGGTGCTGCGCCTGACGTTGCCGCCGCGCGCGCCGCAGGCGCGGCTGAGCTACGGCCAGCTGCTCGGCTCCATGGTCCAGCTCTATCGCGACACGCCGGCGCTGCGCCGCCGGGCGCTGTATCAGGC
>JBARNF010000940.1:0-1608 GCA_049802835.1 Bradyrhizobium sp. | reverse complement strand
TGGGCACGCCGTCTGCCCGCGGCGGCGCAAAGACCTTCACCGTCGCGCGCGGCGACAGCTTGTGGCACATCAGCCGCCGTCTCCTCGGCGTCGGCACGCGCTATGCCGTGATCTACCGGGCCAACCGCGAGCAGATCCGCAGCCCGGACCTGATCTATCCGGGTCAGGTCTTCGTGCTTCCGGCCAAGCGATAGGCGGCAGCTTCTGCAGCTCGATTGGCGCCGTGTCTTGAAGGCCCGTCGACAGTTTGTGCTCGAACTACGCCGGTCGATGTGGGCAGCGCCTCTCGCCGCGATCGCGCTCTGCGTCGCAAACGGATTTCGCGATGTGCTAAAAAGCAGACCTGTCGCTGGTACCGCATCCTGTTATCGCCCGTGTCGACGAGCTGCCGGACAGCGGTCAACTGTCTCGCCGCGATGCAGGTGCTGGAGGTCGTGGCGTGGCCGCCTCGGGGAAAGTGGCCGATCCAGCATCGATGTGCGAGATTACCCGTGATGTCACCGAGGTTGTGAAGGCAACATGGCGAGGAAGCACCGCGCGATCAGGCTGCCGGCACCTTATCTGAAGCGGCTGTGGCTCGACCCTGCCAAGATCACCGATCGCGCCGCCTATCCGTTCTGCCTGCCGTTCCTGCAGGACGATTTCGAGCTCGGCTTCTCCAGCGCGATCACCATCATCGTCGGTGAGAACGGCACGGGGAAATCGACCTTGCTCGAAGGCATCGCGGCGCTCGCCGGCTATGACGAGGCCGGCGGCGGCAAGGGCTATAGGCCGGTGGATCATGGTCGTGCGATCGAACGCATGGGCGGCGCGCTCTCGGGGGCGCTTCGGGCCTCGTGGCTGCCGAAGATCACGCAGGGCTGGTTCTTCCGGGCCGAAAGTTTCTTCTCGGTCGCGCGCTATCTTGATGAGGCCGCGCTCTCGGTCGGCGGGCCACCGCCCGACTTCCTGTCCCACTCGCACGGCGAGGGCTTCCTGCGCTTTTTCGAGGAGCGCTGCCAGCGCCAGGGTATCTACATTTTCGACGAGCCGGAATCGGCATTGTCGCCGGCGCGCCAGATCGAGTTCCTGAAGCTGATGCTGCGAATGGACGAGGCCGGTCATTGCCAGGTGCTGATGGCAACGCATTCGCCGGTGCTGATGGCGTATCCCGGTGCGACCTTGCTGCGGCTGACCAAAAACGGGCTTGAGAAGGTCGCGGTGCAGGACACCGATCACTTCAAGGCGCTGCGCGAGTTCTGTGCCGACCCGGACGGCTTCGTGCAGGCGGTGCTCGCGGAGTAGGGCAGGGCTATCGCATATGACCAGAACTTGGAGCAGGCAGTGCGCCTGCCACTGTCCTTCGAGACGCCCGCCTGCGGCGCGCTCCTCAGGACGAGGGCTTATTTTGCGGCGCAATTCGAGCCCCTCTCCATGAACACGCTGCTCAGGGTGCGAGCTGGCTCCTCGTAGCCCGGATGAGCGCCAGCCGACGCCTCTTTGGCGTCGGCGATAGCGATATCCGGGTTCACCGGCAACGGCGCGTGAGAACCCGGATGTCGCGTCCGCCTACGCCCTCCGGGCGCAAGCGTCCGCTCATCCGGGCTACGATCGTGTTCATGGTCTGTG
>JBARNF010000939.1:0-3706 GCA_049802835.1 Bradyrhizobium sp. | reverse complement strand
CCTCACCGTCGTCGAGCACCAGCACCGGCACGCGCAGCAGCGGATTGTACGGCGCGATCTTGTCGGCATCGCCGAAGGTCGACCACGGCCGGTGCTCGAACGGCAGGCCGTAGAGCCGCAGCGCAATGGCGGTGCGGCGGACGAAGGGCGAGTCGTATTGGCCGGTCAGGAACATGGTCTGTCCTCCTGCTCGGTGCATTGAAGCGTCGTTCGGGGCCGTTGTCAGCTACCAAGTTCAGGCAAGCAGCGGCACATGCGGTGCGACATCGCGCGGCAGGGTGCCGTCGAGCCGCGGGTCGTCTGCGATCTCGACCTGGCGGCGGTAAGGCCGGAAGCCCGAGCGCTGGTAGAACGCCAGCGCGCGCGGATGATCAAAGCTGCAGGTGTGGACCCAGAGTCTTGTCAGCGGCTGCGCCCAGGCCCGTTGCAGCGCGCGGTTCATCAGCAGGCGTCCGGCGCCGGTGCCGACCAGTTTGGCGGTGACGCCGAACAGGACGAGCTCGCATTCGTTCTTGTTGCGGAAATCGAGCTCGAGCAGGCCCTCGTCGCCGCCATCATGTTCGAGCGTGGTGATCTCGACACCTGATGCGCGAATGGTCGCAGCGAGTTCGGCGTCGCTCATGCGCAGGCGCTGCGACCACAGCCATTCCCGGCCGACGCGGGCATAGAGGTCGCGGTACCAGTCGGGATCGGGCTGCACGACGCGGCGCAGCGTCCAGTCGCCGACCGGGTCGGGCGGGAGCACCGGCGGCGCCAGCATCTCTAGCGACGTCACCACAGCGGCGATCTTGCCGGGCGGGAGATCGAACGTGCCGTCGGGAATGGACATGACGAATTCCGCATCTGTTTATGTCTTCCGCACTTGCGCTTGCTCGAAGTGCGGTGGAGCGATGGTGACGTGGGCCGGTGCCGAGAATGTCAGGACTTCCACTCAAAGACAGGGGTTCATTACCGGCTCCCGCGGACGCGCGAGAAGTTTCTTCACCGACTCACGCAGCTTATCCGGCCCAATGCTGCGAAAGTGCTCCAGATCAGAACGACTGCAGAAATTTTGTAGTCCCATTCGCTGTCCCTGGGCGAGATCTGCCGCCGCCGCACGGCGCTTGAACTCGTCCAACATGGCTCGTGTGGGTTTCAAGGATGAATTCGCTAGAATGAAATCATCGATCGCAATGATGGCCTCATCAATTGCGTCGTCGGTAGGCCGCCGCGCCAACCCACACATCGCCGTTTCTGCCTGGATCGAAAGATAAATTGACCAGGCGCACAAGACTGCGCCCTCGCCACTCTTGTCGACTTCGAACTGTTTTGGCCCAAGCACCATTTTCTCCTCACCGCGCGACGGCGCGGCGAGCGCAAACAACCCGACCAGGATCACGAGCATATGGGCCGCTAACAGAACGAGACGATGCACCGATACCTCTATCCGGCCAGCGACTACGATACGAACCTGCGCATCACAGCAGAATCCCATGACGGCTTCTACTCGCCGTCGTCGCTCGCGAGCACGCCCTTCACGGCGCGGGCCCAGCCGGCGAGCTTGCGCTCGCGCGTGGCAGCGCTCATCGCCGGCCTGAAGCGGTGCTCGAGCCGCCAATTGTCGGCGAACTTTTCCGGCTCGGGATAGACCCCGGCGTGGAGGCCGGCGAGATAGGCGGCACCGAGCGCCGTTGTCTCCTGGATCATGGGGCGATCGACCGGCGCATCCAGGAGATCGGCGAGCCGTTGCATGGTCCAGTCGGACGCGGTCATGCCGCCGTCGACGCGCAGCACGATGGTGGCGGCCGAGGCATCCGGCCAGTCGGCGCGCATCGCGGCCCACAGATCGTAAGTCTGATAGCAGACGCTCTCCAGCACGGCGTGCGCCAGCTCGGCTGGGCCGGTGTTGCGGGTCAGACCGAACAGCGCGCCGCGCACGCGCGGATTCCAATAGGGCGCGCCGAGACCGACGAAGGCCGGCACCAGATAGACCGACTGCATCGAGTCGGACTTGTCGGCGAGCGGGCCGGTCTCGGCGGCGTGCTTGATGATGCCGAGCCCGTCGCGCAGCCACTGCACCGCCGAGCCCGCGACGAAGATCGAGCCTTCCAGCGCGTAGGTGCGCTCGCCATTGAGCTGATAGGCGATGGTCGTCAGCAGCTTGTTGTTCGACTTCACCGGCGTCGCGCCGGTGTTGAGCAGCGCGAAGCAGCCGGTGCCGTAGGTCGACTTCATCATGCCCGGCGTGAAGCAGGCCTGGCCGATGGTCGCGGCCTGCTGATCGCCGGCAATGCCTGCAACCTTGATCGGTCCGCCGAACAGATCGGGCGTGGTGGTGCCGAAATCGGCCGAGGAATCCTTCACCTCAGGGAGCATCAAGCGCGGCACGCGCAGCAGCTCAGGCAGCGAATCGTCCCACTGGCCGGTGTGGATGTTGAACAGCAAGGTGCGCGAGGCGTTGGTGGCGTCGGTGGCGTGGACCTTGCCGCCGGTGAGGCGCCACAGCAGGTAGCAGTCGACGGTGCCGAACAGCAGCTCGCCACGCTCGGCGCGCTCGCGTGCGCCCGGCACGTGGTCGAGGATCCAGGCCACCTTGGTGCCCGAGAAATAGGGATCGATGATCAAGCCGGTTCGGGCGCTGACATCCGGCTCGTGGCCGTCGGCCTTGAGCCTGGCGCAGATGTCGGCGGTGCGGCGGTCCTGCCAGACGATGGCGCGGTGCACCGCCTGGCCGGTGGCGCGGTCCCACACCACGGTGGTCTCGCGCTGGTTGGTGATGCCGATTGCGGCGATGTCCTTCGCGGCGAGGCCCGCCTTCTCCAGCGCGTCGCGACAGGTGATCACGGTCGAGGTCCAGATGTCCTCCGGCTCGTGCTCGACCCAGCCCGAGGCCGGGAAATGCTGCGGAAACTCCTGCTGCGCCACCGCGGCAATCGAGATGTCGGAGCGGAACACGATCGCGCGCGAGGACGTGGTGCCCTGATCGATGGCCAGCACGAAGGACATGGAGGTTTCTTCCCGGGAAGTTGACGACGTTGGGCCGACAAGCAAGCGGATTGGACCGGGAAGGTCAAGAAGCTTGCGGCACAGATGATCCCTCGCTCATGGATATGAAGAGTCTGCACCGAGCTGTCGCTCCAGAAGACATCGACAAAATTCAGGACCACGCATGCGACCTGTCTGCTTTGGGTCCCCTTCGGTGCGAATGACTGCGCCCTCGCCCCTTGCGGGAGAGGGCAGCTCGATGCCTGCTACACCCTCATTCGGGTGAGGGGTTGGTGCCACGCCCGCGTCCTGAGTTTGAGGACAGAGACCCCTCACCCGGTTTCTCACTTCGTGAGAAACCACCATCTCCCGCAAGGGGAGAGGGTGCAGCCGTCGTGTCGACGGGCCTCTACACCACCTAAACCGCGGCCGTCGTCACGCCGCCGTCGACGACGATGGTCTGGCCGGTCATGAAGGTCGCGGCGTCGGAGGCGAGATAGGCCACGGCGCCGGCGATCTCGTGCGGCTCACCGATCCGTCGCAGCGGCGTGGTGGCGCAGCGCTGCTTGAGACGGGCTTCGTCCTCCCACAGCGCGCGGGCGAAGTCGGTCTTGACCAGCCCCGGCGCCACGCAATTGATGCGCACGCCCTGCGGGCCCCATTCGCCGGCGAGGCTGCGGCACAGCGCGAAGTCGGCAGCCTTGGAGATGCCATAGGCGCCGATCACGGTCGAGCCGCGCAG
>JBARNF010000938.1:0-9647 GCA_049802835.1 Bradyrhizobium sp. | reverse complement strand
GCGGCAAGGTGATGACCTTCACGTCGGCGCGCAACGGCCGCGCCGCGCCACGCAGTTGGTCGTCATCGATGTCACTGCCTTCGAATCTCAGCAGCGTCCATTCGAATCCGAACCGGTCATACAGCGAGACGCCCTGCTCCAGCCAGGCATGCGGCGCGCGGCCGCCGGGACAGGCGCTCGGCACGTAGACATTGGCGGCGTCCGGCGGCGGTTGTGTGCCATCGGAGACGATGATCGGCGAGCCGTCGTAGCGGCCGCCGAAGGTGATGCCGGGAATGTTGAACTCGGCGCGCGCATGCTGGTCGAGATAGGCGCCGGCGACGCGCCGTGCCTCGGCACCTGCCGCCGTCGCGTCCTCGATCTCGGGCACCGCGGCGAACAGGCCGAGCGAATCCGCAAAGCGGCGCGCGTAGTCGGTGTTGCGCAGCGCCACCGGGCGACGCTCGGCCGCGTAACTGTCGAGCAGCGAGAGCGGACTGATGCCCTTGACGACGTGAGCGAGCTTCCAGCCGAGATTGACGGCGTCCTCGATCGCGGTGTTGTAGCCAAGCCCGCCGGTCGGCGTGAACAGATGCGCCGCATCGCCGCCGAGAAACACCCGGCCACGCTGCATGCGATCGGCGACCAGCGCGTGGCCCGCGGTCCAGGTGAGATGCGAGAGCACCTCGCACGGCACGGCTGCGCCGCAGGCGCGCTGAAACGCCGCCCTGGCGTCGTCCGCGGTGATTGCGCTGTCGTCCTCGCCGGGCCGCAGCTGGGTGTGGAAGGCGAATTCGTCGCGCCCGTTCACCGAGGCCATGAAGGCACGGCGGTCGCGATTGAAGCAGACATACATCCAGGCGTTGGCGTGAGGAGTGCTTGGGTAGAACTCGGGCGAGCGGAGATAGACGGCGAGCATGCGGCCGCCCATGAAGTCGCGCTGAACGCCGGTGGTCCCGCCATAGGAGATGCCGAGCGACTGGCGCACCGGGGAGCGCGGACCGTCGGCACCGATCAGGAATTCTGCTGTCACCTGGAGGCGCGCGCCGTCGCTGAGGCGCTCGACCTCGGCTGTGATGCCGTCATGATTGGCGACATAGCCGGTGAGCCGATGGCCGTAGTGCAGCGTCATGCCGCGCTGCCCTTCGGCATGCCGGCGCAGGATCGCCTCGACGAATTTCTGCGACACCCGATGCGGCAGCTCGGCCGCGCTCCACGAGCCGGACAGGCCTTTCACCAGCTCGGTCGCGTCCGCCGCCGACGGCAGCTGAAAGCGTGCCAGCTCGTAACCTGTGTAGCGGGTGAAATAGGCGACGTCGGTCGGATAGTCGGCCGGAAGCCCCGCACGCCTGATCTCATCGGCGAAGCCGAGACGGCGATAATGCTCCATCGTCCGCGCCTGGGTCGCGTTCGCCTGCGGATTGAACGCCGTCCCCGGCTTCTCGTCGAGCAGGATGGCGGACACGCCACGGCGGCCGAGCTCGTTGGCGAGCATCAGCCCGCACGGTCCTCCGCCCACGATCAAGACGGCGGCGGTCAGAGGTGTGGTCACGGCGGTTCTCCCGGCGGCTGCCTGCCATGGTAAAGCCGCCCGGCCGAGATAGTCAAGTTACCTGACTATTTTTCGCCGTCGCTTGCCGCGCCTGCGAGCGCATCGAACCTTGCGCCATAGGCCGAAAGCCCCTGCACGATCGCATCCATCGCGGCCTTGCCGAGCTCGGCGCGCATCTCGCGCTCGGCGACATCGACCGCATCGCGGAAGGCCTCCAGCCATCTCAGGCCCGCCGGCGTAAAGCGGACGAGGCGGGCGCGGCGGTCGCGCGGATCGGCCTCGCGCGCGACGAGTCCGAGCTCCGAACATTGATCGACCAGCTCGCCCATCGCCTGCTTGCTCATCGAGGCCCGGCGCGCGAGCTCCGTCAGCCGCGTGCCTTCGACATCGAGGTTGCGGGTGAGACCGACATGGGCGATGCGCGTCTCACCGTGTCCGCTCGTTGCCATCAATTCGAGGACGCGGGATTCGAACCGGCGCACCGCATTGTTGAGCAGGCGACCGATATTGGCGTGACGCCACGCCGTCCCGGTTCGTCCCGCAGGCGGCGCCTTGCGTTGATGTCGCGCGGTCATGTCGGAAGCCGCTTGCTCGGAGATGGATGGGTCGACGGAATGGCGGACGAACCTGACAATACTTTTTTCCACCGTTCCGAGCGCGACATGCCTAGCGGTCAGGGGTTGCGCCGCGAAAACGATATGGCGTACGCACCGCCGCGGACGTCGATCATTGGATCGTCGGACTGCTCGATTCCGTCGGTGAGCTGGCCAGGCAGGAACAGCAACTTCTTCTGAACCTCGTCATTGTTCGGCACAGCCCTGTCGATTGTCAGGACGCCAAGTTCGACCACCTTGCGATTCTCAGGCCAGGGTTTCGCTGGATCCTTCGTGGAATCGCCGGCTGCAGCAAGTTGTGCCTTGAAATGAAAGGTCACCGGACCTTGCTTCAATCGTTCG
The DNA here is from genome assembly GCA_049802835.1 of Bradyrhizobium sp. Taxonomy (GTDB): domain Bacteria; phylum Pseudomonadota; class Alphaproteobacteria; order Rhizobiales; family Xanthobacteraceae; genus Bradyrhizobium. Next base: position 7,160 of record JBARNF010000938.1, on the reverse strand, counting down.
GGCAGCTCGTTCATCAAAAAGTCCGGTGCCCGCTTCGCCGCGTCGGATTTCTCCAAATGAACGACCTTCTCAGGCAGCATCTGATGGCGGACGGCCTGCCGTTCCCCCGCTTTGTTGACGAAGGTGAATGCGTTGATGCCGTAGTATTCTTCGTCAGCGAAGCTGTCCGGTGTGGCCACGGTGCCGAACGCGGCCGGCACCGCGGGATGGCTGGACACGAACTGTTCGAATTTCGTCGGCTTGGCCGCATTCGCGGGGCTCTCTGCCAGCGCCGCGAGCAGCTCACGAAACTCTTCGCCCGTCGACACGGGGAAAAACTTGAGGGAATTGATCACGATGTCGGTGTCGCTGCCGTCCGGCAGATGGAACTTCACTGCCATCCCGTGCGGATTGGCGTCGTCGGACCCATCCGGCAGGTTCGGGACGCCCGTGGAGTCCGAGAAGCGCGCCGTCACCGGGATCGCGGCGCCGCTGAAGAGAACCGCGCGACTGAGCCCCGCGGCTTCCGCAGAGGCCTTGAAGCTCCCCTCGACGACGATGCCCTTTGCATGATTGGCCCGCATTCCGGAGTGGACTCCGAATACCTTGTTCATTGAATTCACGAGCTGCTCCTCAAGGGGCTGGTCTTGCGCCAGTACGCCGACGGGCAAGGTCAAACCAAGACCGACCATTGCAGCAGCGAGCTTGCGGTTTGTCATGGGGGTCCTCCTGTGATGCGCGATCAGTATAGCAGTGCGGGCATCGTGCGCGAGTTTCGTCCGCCGGGCAAGACATCAGCATGACGCGCCTCATGGGCGCGGAAGAGGCCGCTCCAGAGGCATTCCCGGTCTCGGCCGCGTCACGATCTTCGTCACCGCGGCGTTCAACGTTCAAGATGGGTCGCCAAATTCCGCAATGGGCCGGCATATCGAGATGGTCATCGCTGTTAGTCCTGCATGCAGGACGACTTGCATGTTCTGCGCGACAGCTCGACCGTCAGCGGGCGCCAGCCAAGCTCTCGTTGATGACCACGAGGATCAGCCGCGGGCTCGGAAAGCGAGCAACCACCACGGGCAGTCAGCTGCGGCTTGAGTATTGAACCTTGCACTGGCTCGGGATCCGGAGACGGAATGACGGTTTTTTCCGGGCGATTGGCTGGACTGTGAGTTGCTCCAGCATGCGACGGCTGCGGAGCCGCGCCATCAGGACAGAAACGAGGACAGGTGTAGTAGCCGGCTAATACGCCCCCTCCATGAGACATGATCATCCATATGCCGCATCGCACTGTCGTGGACAACGCCAGCGGCGACGGCGCAAAGGTCGGCGGTGGCAACGCGCATCGTCACCGTTCGATGCCCGGCATGTCGACGCGGGTGGACGGCGCCCATCGAGACCGGCGCTGAAATTGACGTAGGAGTGAGCCTCAACGCAATGAGTTCCGCTTTGCGCAATTGGCCAGCGCGTATAAGGTCGATCGTTATCAGCGTCGAGGAAGCGCTGGAACGTCGGGGATGTGAAACGTGAGCCAGGTGGTCGAGGGGCCGACTCCGTCCGCCCTCATTCTGCGCATGCGTGCAGATTTTCCGACATTCAGAAGTCTTGCGTTCGGACGAGTCGACGATTGCGGCGTGATCGGTGGCGCGGTTCGCCCCGATCGGAACTCCGCAGCCGGTGTTCGATCGCGAGACGTCTCGGTTGTGGGCATCGACGCATCGGAGGAGCCGAAATGGACCAACGGGACGTACGGGCCGCATGGGAGCAATTCGTCGCACGCGGCGCCTTATCGACCGAACTGAGATCGACGGTGGCCGCGTCGTGGCAGCGGTCCAGGCAACACCGCATCACGGTCGATCGTGCGAAGGCGCCACTCGTCGCAGAGGCGGAATTGTTTCGCCAGCGCTCCAAGCATGCGTCGCTCCGCCATGCCGCCCGCTGCGCGCTGCAGAACTCGAAGACGTTCCTGAGCGAAGCCGGCTCGATCATGATCCTCACCGACCCCAGCGGCCTGATCGTCGACACCCAGGGAGATGCGAGGGTCATCGATGCCGGCCGTACGGTGCATCTGGAGCACGGCGGACGCTGGAGCGAAGCCGATATCGGCACCAACGCCATCGGCGCGGCACTGGCTGAATCACGGCCAGTCCAGATTCACGGCGCGGAGCATTTCTGCACCGAAGTCCAGCGCTGGACCTGCGCTGCGGTTCCGGTTCACGATCCGAACGACGGCGAGCTGCTCGGCGTGGTCGACATCTCAGGCCCGGCAAGCACGTTCAATCCGCAGAGCCTGGCGCTGGCGGTTGCGGTCGGCCATCACGTCGAGAGCGTCCTGGCGCAGCTGGCCCGGCAGGACAAGGAGCAGCTGCTGTGCGATTTCATCGCCAAGCGAGCGTCGTGGGCCACCGAGGAATGCATCCTGCTCGACCGGCGCGGCGCCATCCTTCATGCGACCGAGCGCGGGCTGCGTGCCATGAAGGACAACGGCCTCAACACCGACGGCGACGTGCCGACGCGCTTCCTGAAAACGGTCGCGTTCGAGGACTGGCCGGCCAAGCTCAGGGAAATCCTGCCCCATGCGAGCTTCGAGCTCGTCAAGAACGGGAGCACGGGTGTCGGAGCAATCGTCGTGATGCATGCGCGGCGGCGCGCAGCGGCGGATCGCAACGCCATGACCACGAAGCAGACGCGGGCGCGCGACGACGCCCCGATGTCGGCTTCGTCGCGAAAGCTGCAGCCATCTCCGCCTCCAGCGAAGCCAGCAAGCAACAAGAGTCCCGGCTTCGTCGCTCAGGACCCGAATGTCCTCGCGATCGTGCGACGCGTCGAGGGCGCGGCGGCGCGCAAGATGCCGATCCTCATCCGCGGTGAGACCGGCACCGGCAAGGAACAGCTGGCCCGCCACGCTCATGCCGCCAGCGGACGCGCCGGCGCCTTCGTCGCGGTCAATTGCGCCGCCCTCCCCGACAGCCTGATCGAGGCCGAGCTGTTCGGCTATGCCGATGGCGCGTTCACCGGCGCGCGACAGGGCGGCGCCACCGGGCTGGTCAAGGAGGCCGACGGTGGTACGCTGTTTCTCGACGAGATCGGCGACATGCCGGTGGCACTGCAGTCCGTCCTGCTGCGTCTGCTCGATGACTGGACCGTGCGGCCGGTCGGCGGCACCGCTTTCAAGGTCGACGTCTTCCTGGTGTCTGCGACCAACGCCGCGCTCGACCGGGCCATTGCCGAGGGGCGCTTCCGCTCCGACCTGCTCTATCGCCTCAACACGCTCGAAGTCCGGCTGCCGCGCCTGCGCGAGCGCTGCGATTTCGACGCCATTGCGCGCCAGTTGCTGCGCAAGATCGATCCGGACTGCGACATCACGGTAGAGGCGCTGGCCCGGCTGGCGCCGAACCATTGGCATGGCAACATCCGCGAGCTCGGCAACATGCTGGCCCGCCTCACGCTCGGCGTGTCCAACGGGCTGATCGACGAGGGCTGCGTCGACGCCATGATCGGCCAGACCCCGCCGCCAGCGCCGGGATCTCTCCAGGACGTCCATCGCGCCCGCATCCTGATGGTCTACGCGGAAACCGCGGGCAATGTCAGCGAGACCGCGCGCCGTCTCGGCGTGTCCAGGAACACGATCTATCGCGCGCTCGGCCAGCCGAGGCCGTAGTCCAGCGCGCCGCGCGTGATCTCACTATGGAGACCGCATCGTAGCGGCACGACACATCAACCCGAGCCGGACGCGGACGTCCGGCTCACTTACGGCGTGGGCCCAGCGGCTCACAGCCGCTCGGCGCCTCCGCCCAGGGCCGGGCCTGCGGTCGGGTCATAGTCGTCCGGTTTCTTCGCGATCAGTGTCTGCGTCGTGAGGATCAGGCCGGCGACGGAGGCGGCGTTGCGCACCGCGCTGTAGCAGACCTTGACGGGATCGACGATACCGGCCTTGACGAGATCGACCGACGCGCCGTTGCGTGCGTCGAGACCATGGCCGTTGGCACCCTTGGCGACCTTCTTGACCTCCGCCTCGGCATCGAGCCCGGCGTTCGCCGCGATGTGAAACAGCGGCCGGCTCAGCGCATGCTGCAGCAGCTCGGCGCCCTGCCTCACGCTACCGTCGAGGCCCTTGATCAGGTCGTCGAGCTTCGGCGCCGCCTTCAGCAGCGCAAAGCCGCCACCGGGGACGATGCCCTCCTCGATCGCGGCCCGCGTCGCATTGATCGCATCCTCGATCAATTGGGTGCGGCGCTTCTGCTCGACGGGCGTCGCTCCTCCCGCGAGGATCATCGCCGTGCCGCCGGACAGTTTGGCAATCCGCTCCTGGAACTTGTCGCGCTCGATGTTCTCCGGCGCCGCATCATATTGCCGCATCACCTGCTCGCGGCGCGCAGCGATCTTGGCGGGATCGCCGGCGCCCGCCGTGATCAAGGTCTTGGAGGCGGAGATCCGCACCTGGCGGGCGGCGCCGAGATCCTGCAGCTCGGCCTTTTCCAGCCGGCCGCCCAGATCGACCGAGATGACACGGCCGCCGGTGGTGATGGCGATATCTTCCAGCATGGCCTTGCGCCAATGGCCGAACTCCGGCGGATGGATCGCAGCCACCTTGAAGTTGCTCTTCTCGCGGCGCGCCAGCAGCTGCATGATCACGACCGGCGCGACCTCCTCGGCGATGATCAAGAGCGGCCTGCCGCTCCTTTCGACCAGCGAGATCACACCCGCGAGCTGCTCCCCGCTCTGGATCTTGTGGTCCGTCATCAGGATGAACGGGTTGTCGAGCACGACCTGCATGCGCTCAACATCCGTCACCATGTGATGCGAGAGATAGCCGCGCTCGAACGCCATGCCTTCGACGACTTCCAGCACGGTCTGGACGGTGTTGCCGTATTCGACGGCGACAATGCCGTGGTTGCCCGCGCGCTCGAAGGCTTCCGCGACCATGTCGCCGAGCGCAGCATCATTGGCCGCGATGCTCGCGACCGCGCGCAGGCCCGCCGAGCCCTGCAGCGCCATCGCGGAGCGCTTCAGGTTCTTGATCGTTTCCGCCACCGCCAGCTCGAGACCTTCCACCAATTCCACCGGATTGGCGCCGGCAGCGAGGCTCTTCAGGCCATCCTGCACCAGCACGTCGGCCAGCACCGTCGCCGTCGTGGTGCCGTCGCCGGCGGTGTCGTTGGTCTGCTTCGAGACCTCGCGCAGCACCTGCGCGCCCATGTTTTCGAACGGGCATTCGAGCTCGATCTCGCTGGCGATGCTGACGCCGTCGCGCGATACGATCGGCGTTCCGATCGGGCGGTCCATGATCGCGTTCATCCCCTTCGGGCCCAGAGTGCCGCGCACCGCCCTGGCCAGCTTGGCGACGCCCCGTCCCAATGCGGCGCGCGCCGCTTCGTCATGCAGCATGATCTTCGGCATGTCCTCAACCTCCCATTGGCCTGGTCGTTCGCCGTGTTGGCCGGCGCGACTGTTGTCGTTGTCCCCCGGCCGATCAGGCCGAGGCACGTGATTTTGGTACGAACGGCGTCTCGAGATCGAACCGCACCGACAGAAGACCGCGGCACAACGCGCTGTTGAATTCGGCGTTGACGCCGACACGCCGCAGCCCCGCGACGTAGGCGGCAAAACCGTCGACGCCGAGTTGCGATCCCGCGGCGTCGACGAAGGCCGGCATCTCGTCATCGCCTGCTGCCACCACGTCGCGCCGGTCGAGATAGCGCTGCCTCAGCCTGTCGCCTTCGTCGTCGACGGGAAGGCAACGAAGCTCGGCCAAAGTGAGTGCCGTGATCATCTCCGGCGCATGCCCGATGCCGGTGAGATGATTGAGCAACGCGACCTGGCGACGCTGGAACGCCTTGACGAGGAACGTCCGGCGCAGATCCTCCAGGTCACCATCGGCCTCGACGCCGAACGTCTCCTGGAACGACAGGCCCTGCGCCAATCCGGCATTGATCTTGTCCGCATACATGTGCTCGCCGAGGACCACGCTGACGCTCCTTACCCAGTCCAGCGCGGCCACGGCACGGCGCATGTCGTCGGCCATCAGGAACGAGAAGTTGGCGGCACACCAATAGGTCGGCAGCCGGAATTCGATGTGGACATGATTGGCCGCGTCCACATCCGCCTTCGTGACGAAGTTGAGATCGACCACGGATTCGTCGAGCTCCGGATCCGTCACGCCCTGAAGACGGGCCCACAGTTCGACCTGCCTCTTCTCGATCTGCCTTGGCTCCACCTGCCGGTCCCGTTCCGGCAGGCTCCTGGCGATACGCCCGCTCATGGCGCTCACGCCAGCACGGGTTCAGACAGATGCGCGTAGCCACCGCCGGCCCTGATCTTCTGCTTCTGGGCTTCGACGTCGATGCCGTAGAGCCGTGCCGCGTTGAGACCGAGGATCTTGGTCTTGTTCTCCAAGGTCAGCACCGAGCCGGTTTCCTTGGTGACCTCATCCGGAATCTCGAACGCCATGAATTTGTCGATCAGCCATTTCGGTGTCCAGATGCCATAGTCGCTGCCATACAGGATCTTGTCCGGCCCGAGCCAGAACAGCAGCTCCGACATCACATGGGCGAAATAGCCGGGACGCGAGTGGATGAACGGCAGCGCCACAGCGATCCCCGCATAGACATTGGTCTCCTGGGTCGCGATCCAGCAGAAGTCGTCCAGCCGCGGCAGCCCGCAATGCTCGACGATGAAATTCAGATCCTGGAACGAGGTCGCGACGTCGTCGATATCGGCGACATCGAATGCGTCCCGGTTAAGAGGAATGATCGTCGGCCCCTTGTGAACGTGCACGTTCTTGATGCCGAGCTTCCGCGCCGCCTCAAGATAGCGGTAGGACTCCTTGTCGGACAGCTTGTAGCCCTTGGACTCGCCGCGCCATTCCGCCGTATACAGCTTCACGCCCTGGAGCTTGTACTTCTCCGCCAGCGCGTGCAGATCCTCCAGCCCCTTGCTGCCGTCCCGCGGATCGAACGCGCCGTTGAGGATGAAGCGATCCGGATGGCTCTTCTTCATCGCGGCATTGCGTTCCGTCGTATTGAAGCCGTTCTTGTAGAAGTCCGTCAGGTAGGTCGGCTGCAGGATCGCCATGTCGTCATAGCCGGAGACGAACAGGTCATCGAACATTGTCTTGGCGTCATACTTCTCGAACTTCTCCTTCTCCCACTTCTCAGACGGCGGACTGAGATTGGAATGGTAGGCAT
>JBARNF010000937.1:0-10591 GCA_049802835.1 Bradyrhizobium sp. | reverse complement strand
GTACGTAAGAGCGACGGAGTCTAAAGTATGCGTTCGCGGCGAAGCTGACCGAAACGCTCGCTGTGAATTCTCCACTTGGGTAACCCGAGATGTGGCCCGTTGGTCGCAAGTCGGAGGAATCCGCCCGCCGCTTTCGTCTGCGGGCGCCTTGATGGTTCAACCCGTGACTTCGTTTCCACATCTCGCGCGTTCTAAGGCGCGCAGTCGTTATCGGGAATCAACAACAGCGATACGGAGCGGTGAGACCAGCGGCTGGGCAAGTCGCGCGTTCGGTCGATAGCAGCAGCACCCGGTAGCCATCCTCCCCGTAAAGCGGTATTGGCCAACTTCGTAACACTCGCGCACGTACTGTAGCGTCGCGGCTGCTCCTTTCAGGCATCCCGGCACGGTAGTGGCGAGCCGACGCGAGGCCTTCATCTCAGCACGACCAAGCGCTCCCTCGGTCTCGCAGAGACCGGCCAACCTAGCTGTCCGACACGGGCCGGCCACGCCGCAGCGTCACGACCTGGGTGGTGCCGAGGAAGCATTCGAGGCGGTCGTCGAAGATGCGCACGCGCGGACGATGGCCGATGAGCTTCGACGGCACCGTGTATAACACGCGGCGCAGGATGAAGCCGCCCGACGACGTCACGCGGATCATCTTCTCCTCGAAGTCGTTGGTGCGGCCTCTCGGCAGCGGCGCCAGCGCCTCCTTCTCGATCGCGATCCGCTTGACGAGATGGGCGCTGCGCCGACCGACGACTATGTCGAAGAACGCACGATAGGCGTCGAGGTCAGCGAAGTCGCGCGTGCCCCGTAGCAGGAGCGCATCCTCCAGCGCCTGCTTGAGATGGCCATGCGCGCTCTCGATCGAACCGTTCTCATGCGCGATGCCGGCATTGTTGCGGGTTGCCACTATGCCGTAGTGCTTCATCAGTTCGTTGTAGCGTTGCGTGAGGTCCTCGCGCGCATCAGCGTCGAGGTTACGGAACGCCGCCGACTGGCTATCGCTGCGATGCTCTCTGGGGACACCTCCGAGCGCCCACAGTGCATTCAGCAGGCCTTCGGCAAGTGCGACGAAGCTCTCGCCGCCAAGCACGACATGGGGTACGCATCCGGTGAAGGCCGCAGGTAGGTCGCTCTCGGCGGTCTGGTGGGCGGACCGGATAGCGGATCAGGCAGCGGCAGCGACGGTTGCGGCCTTCCAGTTCCAGGGCAGCAGGTCAACGACCTTGCTGGCCGGATGATCGGGCAGCCTGGTGAGGACGTCGGCGAGCCAGGCCTGCGGGTCGATGTTGTTGAGCTTCGCAGTCTGGATCAGGGAGTAGATCGCGGCCGCGCGGCGGCCGCCCTCATTGGAGCCGGCGAAGGTCCGGTTCTTGCGCCCGACGGCTACGGCTCGCAGCTCGCGTTCGGCGGCATTGCATGCACCGACGTCCGTCGTCGAGGAAGCGGGTGGGCACCTCCCAGCGCTTTAGGCTGTAGTCGATCGCCTTGGCGGTCTCGCTCTTGCCGGAAGGCTTGACGCGGCGCTCCTGCAGGAATGCGTGCGGCGCTTCGACGAGGGGACGGCTGCGCTCCTTGCGCACGGCAACGCGCTGGTGCACCGGCAGGCCATTGATCTCGCGCTCGATCGCGAACAGCTCATCGATCTTCGCAACCGCTTCGGTCGCGATCGGCGCTTTCTTCAAACGCGCGATCTCGAAGAACTTGCGCCTCGCATGAGCCCAGCAGCCGACCTCAATGATCGGGCCCGGCTTGCGCGACGGTGCGTAAAGCCCGGCCCGATCGCACCGGTGAGCATCCCGAGACGCATCTTGCCGGTTATGTCGGACTGATGCAGGCGGACGCTTATGCGGCTCTCCTGGACCAGCAGCCCCAGACCGTCGAAGCCCTGCGCATGTCGGTATGGCCGGTCGCGAGCCACACCTGCGTGCCGGAGGGAATCGGGATCGTCATCGTGAGCCCGCCCGAAGCGCCGCGATCACCGCCGTCACCGTCGCCGCATCCGCAGCACCGCTGATCCGGATCTTCGTCTCCGCCCCGAGCTCGACTTCGATCAGCCACCGCGTCGGAATAGCCGCTGCGTGAGGATCGGCTGCAATCGTCACGGCGGCAAAGCCGGGCCGAGGCGCCTCCTTGCCGCACAATTGCTGGCGCCAGCGGAACACCTGACTGGAATGGACTCCGAACGCACGCGCCACTCGCAGGATCGTTGCTCCCGGCTGCAGCGCTGCAGCGACCGCGCGTTCCCTATCCGCCCGTGACTAATGCCGCCGTCGCTGCTCCGACGTGATCACTTCCACTTCCGTCTTCGTCATAGGACTAGCTCCAGGACTAGTCCTATGGCTTCTCCAAGCGCCAGCTTCGGCGCAAGGCGGCCGTCACCGGGGGCCTACCTTGGAGATGCCGCTCATCCCCATCGCCTGAACGAGGTCGTCGACCGAGCGGTCGAGACGCCATGTACGTAGGCCTCCTGGACAACGGCCGTCAGCGCCTTCTCGGCCATCCGGCGCGCCTCCCAGGAAACCCGGGAAGTAGCTTCCCTTGCGCAGCTTGGAATGCGCAGCTCAACCGCCCCGGCGCGCGTCTCCCCGGCTCGGTCACGGTAGCCGTTGCGCTGCGCCAGACGCTCGGAGCTCTTCTCGCCATAGGCCGCTCCGGTCGGCCCGGCGACCTCCATCTCCATCAACCGTTGGCTGCAAAGCCGATCATCTCGCGCAGAAGATCGGCGTCTGGGGGCCTTCTCCACGAGCGCGCGAAGGTTCATCATCTCGTCTGTCATCGGTGGAGGTTGGTGTCAGCAACCCGACCCTACCGGGCAATCGCCGGTGACCACCGCAAAGCCGTCCACCCACTACGGCGCAATTCGGGAGCGCGCGGGCGGACGGCTTTGCTCTACCGAGTTACACCACGCCCGCGGACACGACCCAACACTGTCTGACGAACGATCCAAGGTATCGGCCAAGCTGTCCTTCTCCCGCGTGCGCGGAAGGCATCAGCACAGGCTCTCGGGCAGAATGGCCGCGATAGGTTTCATCTGCCGACGTCCGCTCCGCGTCGCAGATCCTGCGCTTGCCGCGGAACTGATCCGAGTTCTTCGCTGGAATTCGCTGCACTACGATCGGTGCCGAAATGACCTTTAACTTTGCTGGCAAAAACCTCAATGGCGGCACGCCGATCGACCGACCGGCACGGTTGAACGCAAGCCACGTCAATGGCTTGCGGTTCAACCGGCGAGCCGCTTTTATCTTGCAGCTTTCACCGGTCGCCTGCTCTCGTAAGTAAGCGTCCGGACCTTGCACGTCTTTTCGGTAGTACATTGTCGCTCCATTTCGGGTTCTCAGCTGCTGTGGAGATTCTCCGGTGGGACCCAAACATCTCGAGAACAAGGCGCGCCGCGAATGGTGGTCGCTGCACATCGAGGCGTGGCGTCGAAGCGGCCTCGGGATCCGCAAGTACTGCCAACAACACCGTCTGACCGAGAACACATTCCGGCGTTGGCTGAAGCGGCTCGCCGGCGAAGAGACTGCGCTCAAGCTTGAGAAACAACAGACGGAATTGCGCCGCGAGCGCGCCCGGGAGGAGCGGGAAAAGGCGCTCCGAACGCAGAAGCAGCGCAGGTTCATGGTCACCTCGGACGTGCGCAATCGAGCCTCGCAAGCTGGGCGATGCATGTCGAGGCCCTGAACTGGAGCGGAATGGGTCTCCGCGCATATGCTGCCGCGATGCAGCTGTCGCCGCACTCGCTGCGCAAATAGCGTGACCGACTGGACGCCGGCGAGGGCACGATCGACTGGCGCGCGCATTTTCACCCCTCCGCCCTGCCGTCCGTTAGCATTGTCCTAAGCAGCGCTGCTAAGGAGCCCGCCCCCCACACGGGCTTGACAGACGCGCCGCGTGATGGGCGTGCGAACCGGCGCCGGTTCACGGATGAGGAAAAGCTCGCGATCGTGCGTGAGTCCGACGTTCCAGGTACGTCTGCTGCCGAACTCTGCCGGCGCCACAGCATCGTCACCAGCATGTTGTTCCGCTGGCGCGTCCAGTTCGGCTTCGGCAAGCGATCGAAAGCTAGCTTTGCAGCGGTGAAGCTCGCCCGACCGTCCTCCGAACAGCTCGTATTGAACGATCTCTTGCAAGCACCCGACGGCATGGTGACTGTTGAGCTGTCGGATGGACCCGCGTCTTTGCATCCTCAGGCACAGATCCTGAGACGGTCCGAGCGCATGTCGAGAACAAGGAGACTGCACCATGATGATCGTTCCCGCAGGCGGTGAAAGTGCATCTGGCGCTCGGCTACACCGACACGCGGAAAGGCATGGATGGGCTCGCAATGCTGGTCCAGGACACGCTCAAAAAAGATCCCTTCTCTGGTCATCTCTTTGCGTTCCGCGGCAAGCAGGCATCGATGTTGAAGATCCTGTTCTGGGACGGCAACGGGCTTTGCCTGTTCACAAAACGGATTGACCGAGGCGGCTTCGTATGGCCGCGCGTCAGCGATGCGGGAGGCACCGTCGCGCTGTCTCCTGCACAGCTCGCGATGCTGATCGAACGCATCGACTGGCGCGCGCCAGAGCGTGTTTGGAAGCCGGCGATTGCAGGCTAATCTGCAAATCCAGTGCTGAACTGAGTTGCGATTCTTCTCCGAATCAGCGTGTTCGCGTACCATCAGACATGCAGCTCGATCTCACCAATCTCACGTCTGATCCAGAGCTTCTGCAGCGCTTGGTGCGCGACATTGCGGCCGCCATCGATCACCGCGATACTGAGATCCAGCGGCTCAAGTCCATCATCAAGCAGCTGCAGCGAATGCAGTTCGGACGCAGCTCCGAGCGCATCGACCCCGATCAACTCGCACTCGGTCTTGAGGACCTCGACAGCGACATTGGCCGCATCGAGGAAGCGCAACCGAAGATCGCTACCGACGGCAAAGCGACGCAGCCAAGATGCAAGGTACTGCCGGACGATCTGCCACGCAAAGACGTTCTGCTCGATGTGCAAGACCGAGTCTGCGGCTGCTGTGGCGGTGCTCTTCATCTGATCGGCGAGAGCGTCAGCGAGATGCTGGATTGGGTCCCGGCGCAGCTTCGCGTCGTGCGCACCACCCGTCCGAAATACGCCTGCCGCGCCCGCAGCAAGGTGGTGCAAGCCGGAGCGCCCGAGCGATTGATCGCTGGTGGCCTGGCGACCCCCGCGCTGCTCTCGCACGTGTTGATCACCAAGTACTGGGATCATCTTCCGCTCTATCGGCAGTCGCAGATCTTCGACCGTCACGGCGTCGATCTCTGCCGTTCGACGCTCGCTAGCTGGGTTGGTGGCGCATGTTGGTGGCTCGAGGCTTTGCACGAACGGCTGTGCAAGAACGTGTTCGCCTCCAGCCATCTCTTTGCCGGTGACACGCCGATCCAGGTGCTCGATCCTGGCCGCGGACGAACCAAGACGGGGCGGCTCTGGGTCTACGCCCCGCGAACAGCGACCATGGAGCGGACCCGAACCTTCGGCCGCAATCTACTTGTTCGCTCCGGATCGCAAGGCGGAGCGACCGGTCGCACATCTTGCCGCCTTCAAGGGCATCTTGCATGTCGACGGCTACGCCGGCTTCGAGCAACTGGCTGACAAGGAGGGCATCACGCTCGCCGCATGCTGGAGCCACTCGCGACGCAAGTTCTACGACGTAGCCGAAGCCACCCCGTCTCCAGTGGCAACAGAAGCCCAGCGCCGGATTGGCAAGCTCTATGCGATCGAGGCGCGCATCCGCGGACAATCGCCGGCCTACCGCCTTGCCGAACGCAGGACGTTCTCCAAACCAATCGTCAACGCACTGAACGTCTGGCTCGATGCACAGCTCCGCCTGGTCTCCGGCTGCAGCAGGCTCGCCGAGGCGATCCGCTATGCGCTCTCGCGCTGGCACGGGCTGACGCGCTTCCTGAACGATGGCTGCGTCGAGCTCGACACCAATCCGGTCGAACGCGCGATCCGTCCTGTCACGCTCGGTCGCAAAAACCACCTGTTCGCGGGCAGCGACGGCGGCGGCCATCGTTGGGCAGTCATCAGCTCGCTCATTACGACCTGTAAGCTGAACGACGTCGAGCCCATACCTGTAAGACGTCCTGCAGCAGATGATCGACGGACATCCCATCAACCGCCTCGACGAATTGCTGCCGTGGAGCTGGAAGCTGGCTGATCATGTCAAGACCTGATTCCATGTGCAGCGGCCGGACGCTTACTCCTCCTCGCGTGTTGTCGTTCCATTTCGGGTTCTCTGCTGCTCTGGAGAATCCTCGGTGGGCGCCAACATTTCGAGAACAAAGCGCGAGGCGAATGGTGGTCGCTGCGCATCCAAGCGTGGCGTCGAAGCGGTCTCGGGATCCGCAAATATTGCCAACAACAATGTCTGACCGAGAACACATTCCGGCGTTGGCTGATGCGGCTGGACGGCAATGAGACTGCGCTTAAGCTCGAGAACTGTCAGACAGAATTGCGCCGCGAGCGAGCCCGGGAAGAGAGGGGAAACGACGCTTAGAAAGCAGAAGCAGCGCAGGTTCACGGTCACCTCGGATGTGCGCAATCGGGCGTCTCAGGCGTTCTCGGCGATGCATGTCAAGGCGCTGAACTGGAGCGGAATGGAGCTCCGCGCCTATACCGCGGCGATGCAGCTCTCGCCGCATTCGCTGCGCAAATGGCGCGATCGAGTGGCTACCGGCGAGGTCACGATTGACGGGCGCGCACATCTTCATCCCACCGCCCCGCCGCCCGTTAGCACTAGCGCTAGGAACTCACAGCCCGAACCTCGCTTGACAGTCGCCGAAATCGGCGATCCGGCGGCGCCGCGCGCACCAGCTCGCCGCTTCTTCAGCGACGAGGGAAAGCTCGCGATCGCAAAGGAAACCGAGCTGCCAGGCGCCAAAGTCTCGGCCGTTGCCCGGAGGCACGGTATCGTCACCGGCCTGCTGTTCCGCTGGCGCGCACAGTTTGGCATCGCGCAAAAGAAGCGCTCCAAGCTCGCCCGTGTCGTGGTGCCCGACGACATGCCCGCAGGGCGAGTCCTGCGTGATCTCGTGCGTCCACCGGAGGGCATGATGGCCATCGACCTCGCCGATGGACGGCGCGTGTTCGCTCCAGCCGGGAGCGATCCAGATGCAGTGCGAGCGCAGATCAAAGCGGAGATATAGCGCAATGATGTTCGTTCCGGCAGGCGTAAAGGTGCACCTGGCGCTCGGTTACACCGACATGCGCAAGGGCATGGATGGGTTCGCAATGCTGGTCCAGGATACGCTGAAGAACTCCCGCTCTCCGGTCATCTCCTTGCCTTCCGCCGCAAAAAGGCATCGGTACTGAAGGTCCTGTTCTGGGACGGCAACGGGCTTTGTCTGTTCGCCAGACGCATCGACCAAGGAAGCTTCGTGTGGCCGGTGATGGCAGGCTATGACGGCCCGATTACTCTCACACCGGCTCAGCTCGCGATGCAACGAGGGAATCGATTGGCGCGCGCAAGAGCGTGTTTGAAAGCCTGCGATTTCCGGGTGATCCGCAAAATCCGGTGCTGGAATTGAGTGGCGATTCTTCTTCGAATCAGTGTGTTCGAGTACCATCGGACATGCTGCTCGATCTCACCAATCTCCCCTCCGATCCTGAGCTTCTGCAGCGCCTGGTGCGCGACATTGCTGCTGCAATCGATCATCGCGACACCGAGATTGAGCGTCTCAAGTGCATCATCAAACAGCTGCAGCGAATGCAGTTCGGCCCCAGCTCCGAGCATCGATCCAAACCATCTTGCACTCGGCCTTGAGGACCTCGACAGCGACATTAGCCGCGTCGAAGAAGCCCAATCGAAGATCGCGCCGGAAGACAAGGCGACACAGCCACGACGCAGAGCATTGCCGGATCACCCGCCAAGACAAGACATTCTGCTCGACGTCGACAGCAGGCCCTGCAATTGCTGTGGCGGTGCTCTTCATCTGATCGCGAGAGCGTCAGCGAGATGTTGGACTGGGTGCCGGCCCAGCTTCGTGTCGTCCGCACCACGCGTCCGAAATACGCCTGCCGAGCCTGCAGCAAGGTGGTGCAAGCTGGCGCACCGGAGCGGTTGATCCCTGGTGGCTTGGCGCTACTCGCGCACGTGTTGATCAGCAAATACTGCGATCAACTTCCGCTCTATCGGCAGTCGCAGATCTACGATCGTTACGGCGTTGATCTCTGTCGCTCGACGCCCGCGGGCTGGGTTGGCGGCGCATGCTGGTGGCTCGAGGCTTTGCACGAACGGCTGTGCAAGAACGTGTTCGCCTCCAACCATCTGTCGTCTGATGGCATGCCAATCCCCGTGCTCGATCCCGGCCTCGGACGAACCAACCGTCGTAACCGTCCGGTCTCTGCACACCTTCCCCCTCGTGTGTTGTCGTTCCATTTCATCGAGTAGCGATTCGTCTTCGAATCATTATGTTCGAGTACCATCGGATATGCTGCTCGACCTCACCAATCACCCTTCGATCCTGAGCTTCTGCAGCGCCTGGTGCGCAACATTGCCGCTGCGATCGACCACCGTGACGCCGAGATCGAGCGTCAGTTCGATCGCAGCTCCGAGCCCATCGATCCCGACCAGCTTGCACTCGGTCTTGAGGACCTCGACAGCGACATTGGCTTCGTCGAGGACGCGCAACCGAGTTCGCTCCCGGCGGCAGAGCACCGCGGCCACGACGCAGAGTATTGCCGGACCATCTGCCACGCGACGAAGCGATGTGGAAGGCCAGGTCTGCGGCTGCTGTGGCCGTGCTCTTTCTGATTAAAGAGAGCGTCGGCGAGATGTTGGACTGGGTCCCGGCCCAGCTTCGCCTCGTGCGCACCACGCGTCCGAAATACGCCTGCCGAGCCTGCAACAGGGTCTACCTGAGAGACACAGACTGAATTCATCCACGACCTGGAGTGTCATCAAGTTCTTTTTCCTCCGCATTGGCCATTTAAACACGCCCCCACATCGGCGAGCAATACTGATAATCTCTCTTGTGTGATTTCGCCACGAATCCACTGTTTCGAGACAACCGATAAGCTTTCGTATGAAACCTTATCAGTCGGTGGACTGACTCCATTTGCGCCGAAACGTTATCACTTGGCCGAAGGGAGCACGAGAAGATGGCTATGCGTAAAACGTCCTAGCTAGATCTTGCGATTGTCAGGCTCCCTGCGGACGCCGCACCGTTTCAGCCTTGAGAGTTTCGCAGAACGCACTTTGGCGAACTTTGGCGAACACCGATAAACGGCGCCTCTTTAACTGCTTAGTCCGCTCACATTCGGTACTATGCGTGCCAGTTTTCGACTGTCAGTTGAAGAAAAGTTAAAGAAATGGAGAACGTCATTGGTACGCGCCGCGCGGCATGCTTCGCTTGAGACACGAACCGCTCGCGCGCGTCTGCGCACACGTCGAACGCCTTACTTTGCGAAGATCGCGAAGGGCCTGCGCCTTGGCTACTATCGCGGCGCGGTCTCGGGCTCGTGGGTTGCGAGCTTTTGTCGCGGTACAAAAGGCTATGACACCGAGGCAATCGGCGCTGCTGACGATACCACTGACGCGGACGGCGTTACGGGTTTTGATTACTGGCAAGCTCAAGACCACGCCCGCACATGGGCGGAGCGTCAGCGCTTGATCGCGGCGGGCATCATTCGCCGCGGTCCATACACGGTTGCCGGCGCAATCAGCCACTATCTCGTCGAGGCAGCCGCTGAGAAAAAGCCTACCGCCGTCCAGGGGCCAAATTTGTTTTCGATGCCTGGGTGCTGCCCGAGTTCGGATCGATTGAAGACGAGAAACTGACGACAGATCAACTCATCCGATGGCGTAACAAGGTCGCAACTGCGCCAAAGAGGGTTCGAACAAAACGAACTGCCGCCAAGCGAGCCACCCGCGAAACACCCGACGACGATGATGCGCGCCGCGCACGCAAGGCGACTGCTAACCGCATTTCTGCGGTGCTCAAGGCCGCACTTAACCGCGCCTTCTTCACTGATCGGGTTTCATCGGATAGTGCTTGGCGAAAGGTCAAGCCGTTCAAGCGAGTGGATGAAGCAGTGGTTCTCTACATCAGCGTTCCCGAGGTTCGACGACTGGTCAATGCATGCCCAAGTGATTTCCGGCAACTCATCGAAGCCGCTTTGTATACGGGGTGCCGCCATGCCGAACTGACCCGACTCAAGTACGAAGACTACAATGACGATAGCGGTACCCTGTCCGTCCGCCTCAGCAAGGGAAAGAGCCGGCATGTCGTGTTGACGGACGAGGGGAAAACCGCCTTCCGACAATGGATTGAAAATAGACATTCAGGCGAGCGACTTTTCTTGAGAAGCGACGGTAAGATTTGGGGAACGTCTCACCAGGGGCGGCCACTTGAGGAAGCGAGCCATCAAGCCGCGCTTGTGCCGGCCGTTAACTTTCATATCTTGCGTCACACCCACGCCTCCTATCTTGCGATGGCCGGAGTGCCGATGGCCGTAATCGCGCGACAGCTTGGGCATGCCGATACAAGAATGACCGATAAGCACTACGCTCACCTCGCACCGAGCTACGTAGCTCAGACCATTCGCGCGAATTTTTCGGTTCTTGGTCTTGCGAACGCCCCACAAG
>JBARNF010000936.1:0-2875 GCA_049802835.1 Bradyrhizobium sp. | reverse complement strand
GGCAGGCGCACCGACCAGCGTGCACAATTGGCCAAAACTCCAATGCGTCGGCGCCACCGGTTCGTCACGACCGGGAACGATCAGGGCCAGCCGCTTGGCGTTGTCGCGGGCAGCGTCGACGCGGATGGACGCGCTTTCCACGGTGCGCACATGTGCGCACTCTGCCCGGCTGCGCACGGCGTCATAGAGGTCCGGCAGGTTGAGGTAGCGTTCGTCATCGGGACGCGCAAACCACTCCGACGACACCCGGCCGATCCGCTTGCCGCGCGATACATCCACGCGAAAGCCGCCAGAAACAGGCTGTTGGCCTTGCGACAAAGTCATCATGTTCATGGTCGTTTCTCCTATTGGCTGAGGTTGAAGCGCAGCGCTGCGCTGCAACCCTGCCCGTCGGCGAGACCGGGGTAGCAAGGGCAAGGGCGGCCGGAGTGGAGGGGGATCACCCGCCTGATAAGGGCGCGCGAGATCCGCGCGCGTCTGCACGCGCCGTTCATGCGAGACTCTTGCAATCAATGAGAGGCGCGGAAGACCGGGGAAACCGCTCCGGCCGGCACGTCGTCGTGCTTCACCCTTGCCCGCGCGAGGGCGGAGCCCTTAGCAATCCCTCTTCAAAAAGGGCCTTGGCTTCCTTCCAGACGGCGATGAACATGCAAAAAGCCCCGCCTCCTTTGGAGGCGGGGCGGATGATCGAGCGTTGGATCAGTCGCCGCTGCGGCGCGACCAGATCAGCGTAAAATCGTCGTCGCCGTCGACCTTCACCAGCGAGGCGTAGATCGGTGCGAGGAAGCTTGGATCGTCGAGCTTGACCGAGAGATATTCCCGATCGCCGTCGCGGGCGGTCTTCTTCCAGGCCGCGCCGAACTCGGCTTTATGCGGTGCACCGCATAACACCGATTATGCGTAGCGCGGGATTATGCGGAGTCGTTGGCTGGTAGCCTCGGTTTCCTGCCTGTTCTAGCGGTTTGCGCTCCGCATAATCCCATGGAACTACTGCTGGCCGCGCATTACCTGTCTTAAGGTCGCAGCGGCTTTGGCCTATGGTTTGCCGTGATCTAAACGGCGAGAAGCAGGCAGAGACTTTGGCTGGCGAGGGTGACCCTTCGGAGGAAATCGCGCGCATTCGACGGCGGTTAGCCACCCTGGATGCAGAGCGGCTGGCGCTGGAGCGCGAACTGGAATCCCTTGAACAGAAACTGCTGTCCGATCGCCAAACGGCAGAGCGGACAGCCTTTGTGAATGCCCCTGTCACCAACAGCTCTTCATCGGCCGAAAAAATCGAGTTATTCCGCCGTTTGTTTGCCGGACGTCCCGATGTCTTTCCTGTCCGATGGGAAAACAGAAAGACGGGAGGTTCAGGATATTCGCCGGCATGCTCGAACGAGTGGGCGAAAGGGATTTGCGGCAAGCCGAAGGTGAAATGCGGGGAATGCCCGCATCAGGCATTCGTCCCGCCATCCGAGGATATCATCGAAAGGCATCTGCGCGGCGGCGACGCCCGCTCGGGTGACTTTGTCGCCGGGGTGTATCCATTGCTGCAAGACGAGACATGCTGGTTCCTTGCCGCCGACTTCGACAAGGACAGCTGGGCGGAGGACGCCAGGGCCCTGCTCAGCACCTGTCATGCGAAAGGAATTGCCGCCGCCCTGGAGCGGTCGAGATCGGGCAATGGCGGGCATGTCTGGATATTCTTCTCCGAGCCCGTTCCGGCAAGGACCGCTCGGCAGATGGGCTCCGCCCTGATCACCGAGACGATGGAGAAACGCCCCGAGATCGGCTTCACATCCTATGATCGCTTCTTTCCCAACCAGGACACGATGCCCCTTGGGGGCTTTGGCAATCTGACTGCGCTGCCGTTGCAGAGAAAGGCACGCGAAGTCGGCAACAGCGTTTTTGTCGACAAGGATTTGCGACCTTACGACGACCAATGGGCGTATCTGTCGTCCCTGCCCAGATTGCCGGCTGACATGGCCTTCAGGATCGCGGACGAGGCTGAGCTGTCAGGTCGGGTTTTGGGAGTCCGCATGCCGGTGGACGACGAACATGCCGACGAGCCGTGGAAGATGTCGCCGTCGCGCCGCAGTGCGCCGCGGCGTATTGAGGCCGCGATACCGCAAAGTATCAAAATTGTGGTCGCTGATCAGGTTTACATCGACAGGACAGAACTTCCGCCAGCCCTGATTGCGCAGCTTATACGCTTGGCCGCCTTCCAGAACCCTGAGTTCTATCGCGCCCAGGCCATGCGGCTGCCGACGTTCGGCAAGCCTCGGGTCGTCTCGTGCGCCGAGCTATATGCGCAGCATGTCGCTCTACCTCGGGGTTGCCTCGAGGAAGCAATCGATCTCATCAAAGGCCATGGCGCAGTTGCCGATCTGGAAGATCTGCGCGAAATCGGCACGGCACTTCCCGCGGACGTATCCTTCCAGGGCGAATTACGGCGGCCGCAGTTGGCGGCGTTCGATGCTCTCGTCGCCCACGAGAACGGCGTGCTTGCCGCGACGACCGCCTTTGGCAAGACGGTCGTCGCGGCGGCGCTCGTTGCGCACCGTGCCCGAAACACGCTCATTCTGGTCCACCGACGAGAGCTGCTCAATCAATGGGTGGAACGTCTACGAACCTTTCTGCAGATAGATCCAAAACAGATCGGCGTTATTGGCGGCGGGAAGAGAAAGCCGACGGGTGTCATCGATGTTGCGCTCATCCAGAGCCTGGTACGCAAAGGAGAAGTCGGGGATATCGTTGCTGACTACGGCCATTTGATCATCGATGAGTGCCATCACCTGTCCGCGGCCAGCTTTGAGCTTGTCGCCCGACGGTCAAAGGCGCGATATGTCGTCGGCCTGTCGGCGACCGTTGACCGGAAAGATGGGCACCATCC
>JBARNF010000935.1:0-2383 GCA_049802835.1 Bradyrhizobium sp. | reverse complement strand
GATCTGCTCGCTGCGGGCGAGGGCGCCCGCAAGGTCACGATCCTCGGTACCGCCGGCGGTGATGCCGTCACGGCCACTGCGCTCTCAGTCGCCCGCGCCCTGGCGCATCAGGCGCGGGTGGTGCTCGTCGATCTCGCCGGAAGCCCGCAGATGCTGGCCGCCGCCTCGGTCGATCCGGCGGCGCCCGGCCTGATCGAGCTGATGCTGGGCGAGGCGTCGTTCTCGGCCATCATCACCAAGGACCAGGCCACGCGGCTGCATCTCGTCAACGCCGGCCGGCCCGGCGCCGATCGGGCGCAGCTGCAGTCACCCCGGCTTGCGCTCGCAGTCGACGCGCTGCTGCGTGTCTACGACCACGTGCTGCTCGACGCCGGCAATGCCGCCGACCTGCCGGCCGAGCTGCTGACTGCGGGCGCGCGCGCCGTCGTCGTGCCCGACCCCAATTTGTCGGCCGACGCCCGCGCGCAGATGAGCGAGCAACTGCGCGCGGTCGGCTTCGGCACGGTCGCCGTACTCAAGACACCAGTCATCGGCGCCAACCGTAACCAGCCGGGGCCGCGCGGCGTCGCCGCGTAACTAATCGTCCGCGCTCGCAGCGGATCCCCTCGGCTGCAGCGTGCTGCGCAGGCGCTGGGCCAGCCGAAACAAAGCTGGGCTGTGCTTGACGGCATGCTTGGCCCGTCCGAGTGCAGCCATCGTCGTCGCGGCGACGCGGCCGCGTCCGGTGAGCGGCACGAAGCTATCGAAGATCAATTCGTCGTCCTTGCAGAACATCCGCTTGTAGTCGTCCGAGCCGATGCCGAGATCGAGCGCGCCGACGTCTTGCTGCGCGTAATGATCGATGATCGAGCGCATCAGGATCAGTCCGGGACTCCAGCGGGCATTCTCCGACAGCGTATAGGTGTTGAACATCATCGAGAAGCGCTCGCCGTCGGCAACGCCTGCGAACAAGGCGATGATCTCCGCGTCACAGCGGAGCGCGTGGATCTCGATGACGCGGCGGCCGCAAGCGAGCTGCGCCATGCAGGCGTGCCTGACGAACGCCTCGACGCCGGGCTCGGCAAACACGTTCGGCAGTTTCTGCTCCGCCATCCGCACCGGCTTGGTCCGGAAGAACCAGTCGAGCAGCTCTTTGATCTCGCCGTCGCTGCTCGCGACCATGTAGCGATAGCCGGGCAGCGCCTGCAGCTTCTTCTCCTTGCTCTTCAGCCGCTTGCGGAACGAATTCGACAACAGCGCCGTCGGCGCGGCACCTGGCGGCATCAAGAGCACCGGGCAGTCGTTCACGGACGGCTGGTGCGGCCATTGCGCCAGCGGATTGGCGATCTCACGCCAATGCGTCGGCTGCTGCGTGAAGGCGAGGACGTCGACGCCGCCACGGTCGCTCAGTCCTGCGAGCAGCGCATCGAGCTCGCCAACGCCCGCGCGCGCGGCGAAGTCACGGTCCATGAGCGGCATGTTGAAGGTCGTATGCTTGCCACCCATGAAGGTCGCGATGCGGACGCCGAAGGCGTGCCGCAATGTCAGCGGCAGCAGCACCAGCGGGCGCTGCTCGGCATCACGTCCAACGCCGATGAAAGGCGTCGTATGCTCCCGCGCGCCGACGTCGCGCTGCCATGCGCTCAACAAATCGAAGCGCTGATAGGGCGTGGAGACATGCTCGGGCGCTTCGAGGGCGCGCCAGACCGGCTCGGCGGCGGCGAGGTCGGACAGAATATCGACGCGTGCAATTCCCGACGGCAGCGACCGCGCAGGCGCCTGCGCCGTCCGGCTTTCGATCACGGCGGCCATGGTCATCGCGCAGCCTGCGTTGTCTTGAATGGTCTTGGACGTTGTCTTGGAATTTTGTTGCCCGGCGTCGGCAGACCTTTGCAAAGAAGTATCAACAAAAGGTAATGGCAATGATTTCGTCCCAAATCGGGAAAGACGTGAGCGAAAGACCTGTTCAAATCAGCACCGGCCACGCGATCTTAAGGCGCAATGATCTTAACATCCCATGGCGGCGACGATGACGCGATCGCGCCATGGTCAGCCCCCATGAGGTGGGCGCGGGCGGCTTCGTTTCAAGTGCATCTTTCGGAAGGGACGCGGGATTTGTCGTCGGACAACAGGTGGCTGAACAGCGCCCGGCTCGAGCTGGCCTATTTCAGCGGCCGCACGCTTCTGGCCTCGCGGGCGACCCGTGGCGCCGGCGCCCTCCTGCGTTTCGAGCGGGTGCGTCCGCGGCGCAGGGGTGCGTTCCAGCCGCTCGCGCGCGCCGAGATCACGCCGGTGTTCCTCGACCGGGCGATCCGCGCGCTGAAGCGCTGGGGCTATGACATCGTCGCGCTCGACGAGGCTTGCGATCGGGCGGTGCGGCTCGCCGGGAGCCGCCGCTTCGCCT
>JBARNF010000934.1:0-5629 GCA_049802835.1 Bradyrhizobium sp. | reverse complement strand
GCCGTCGATCAGCAGTGTGTACTGGCTGAACCCGGTACGCGAGCCCTTCGCCGGCTCGCTCTCGCGCCTGAGACGCTGGACGCGCAGACCCAGGCGATGCGATCCCACAGGGACCGGGCGGGTCGAGCTGATGATCTCGTGGCGGCCGCCGATGTTGAGATCGTGCACGAGATGGCCGTCCTTGACGTAGAGGCTGTAGCCCGAGGTCGCGTCGCCATGGGCGATGAGCACGCCGGCCGCCCCTTCGGCATCGATCTCGACGTGGGCCTCTATCAGATAGTCGCGGCTGCGCACGTCGGGCGCGACGTCGGTCGGCACATGCCCCATGCCGGCGTGAAAGACGAACCGCGTGCGTGCGCCGTGGAAGCGCGCGGCGTTCTCGGCGAAGCGCGGGCCGAAGCGGTCGTCGAGCGGCAGCACCTGATGCGCTTCCGCCTGCTCCCACCACAGCTTCACCAGCGCCGCGAGACGGTCCGGCTGCTCCGCGGCGAGATCTTGGGTCTCAGAGAAATCCTGCGCGAGGTGGAACAGCTCCCATCTGTCGTTGTCGAACGGCGTGCCCGAGGGGTGAAAGGCCACCGCCTTCCAGCCGTCGTGCCAGAGGCCGCGATGGCCGAACATCTCGAAATATTGCGGCGCCGGCTTCGAGGCGGCAGCAGCATCGGCAATCGAAGCGGCGAAGCTCACACCTTCCAGCGGCATCTGCGGCACGCCGGCGATGGTGGCCGGCGCTTCGATGCCGATCAGCTCGAGCAGCGTCGGCACCAGATCGCAGGCATGGACGAACTGGTGGCGCAGCTCGCCGCGCGCGGCGATCCGCTGCGGCCATGACAGGATGAAGGGATCGCGGATGCCGCCACCATGGGTGTTCTGCTTGTAGCGCTTGAGCGGCGTGTTGGAGGTCATGGCCCAGCCATGCGGAAAATTGGAATGCGTGTCCGGCCCGCCGATGTCATCGATGCGCGCGAGCTTCTCGGCCATCGGCTCCGGCTTGAAATTGAACGGCCCCATGGCGTTGACGAAGCCGAGCGGCCCGCCCTCCTGGCTGGCGCCATTGTCGGACATCACGATGACGAGCGTGTCGTCGCGCTGGCCGGTCTTCTCCAGGAAAGCGATCAGCCGCGCCAGATGCTGGTCGGCGTGATCGAGCATGCCGGCAAAGGCCGACTGCAGCCGGGTGAAGACGCGCCGCTCGTCGTCGGAATGCGCCTCCCAGGCCTTCACGCCGTCGTTGCGCGGCGGCAGCAGTGTATTCTCCGGCACCAGACCCATCGCCTTCTGCCGCGCCAGACGCTGGTCGCGCTCGACGTCCCAGCCATGGGCGAACACCGAATCGTAGCTCTCGATGATGTCGCGCGGGGCCTGGTGCGGCGCGTGGCAGGCGCCGAGTGCGAGCCACGTCAGCCACGGCAATTCCGGGCGATCGGCGGTGTGGTCGGCGATGAAGCGGATCGCCTGATCGACCAGATCGGCGGTCAGGTGATAGCCGTCGGCGAAGCTGCCGGGCGGCGTGACGTGCGTGTTGTCGAGCACCAGCTCCGGCGCATACTGATCGGTCTCGGCGTCGAGGAAGCCGTAGAAGCGGTCGAAGCCGCGCCCCAGCGGCCAGCCGTCGAACGGTCCGGTGGCGCCGCTCTCGGTCAAGGGCGTCACGTGCCACTTGCCGACCATGTAGTTGCGATAGGCATGAGCGCGCAGCATCTCGGCGAGTGTCCCGGCCTCGCGCGCAATCTTGCCGCGATAGCCGGGATAGCCGGAGTCGAAATTGGCGAGGCAGCCGACGCCGACGGAATGGTGATTGCGGCCGGTCAGCAGCGCGGCGCGCGTGGTCGAGCACATCGCGGTGGTGTGAAAGCCGGAATAGCGCAGGCCCTGCGCCGCCAGCGCATCGATGACGGGGGTGCGGATCGGCGAGCCGTAGCAGCCGAAATCGGAGAAGCCGACGTCGTCGAACAGCACCACCAGGATGTTCGGCGCTGCCTTCGGCGGCCGCGGCGGCGCCGGCCACCATGGTTTGGAGCCTGCGATGGTCCTGCCGATCGTGCCGCCGAATGCGGGCTCGCTCATGCCTCGTCCTCCCTGTCGCTCCCGGCCCGGCCGCAGCCCAGCCGTCGTGAGCTTTTTTTGATTTGCATCTTTCCGCGATGCCCATGCCAAGCGGCACGGCGGCGCTTGCCTCAGATGATAATCATAATTATCATTCTTGTTCCAGACCGGAGAGAGCGGGAATGCCCCAGCGGACCGCGCAGCTCGACCTGCCCGGCGTCACGCCATCGCGGCAGCAGCGCAGCCGTGAGACGACGCTTGCCCTGCTCGCGGCCGGCGCGGAGCTATTGTGCACGCGCAGCCTCGCGGAGCTGTTGATCAGCGAGCTCTGCGCCCATATCGACGCCACGGTCGGCGCCTTCTACAGCCGCTTCGAGAGCAAGGAGGCCTATTTCAACGCCCTGCTCGCACTCACCCTGCAAGACGGGCGGGAGCAGCTGCTGCGGCTGCCGCCGGCCGATCCGGTCATTGGCGGCAGCCTCGACGAGCAGTGCCGGCTGCTCGTCCGCGGCATCGTCCTCTGGATGCGCCGGCACAAGGGTGTGCTGCGCGCCGCCCTCGTGCGTAGCGAGCGCGGATCGCACGACTGGACCGGCTTCAAGGCCCTGGCGCAGGCGTTGTCGGAGCGTGCGGCGGCCGTCCTGCTGCCGGAGGTGCACGGCGGGGCAGCGCCGCGCAAGCGGGCCGGAACGGCCGACGAGAAGCGGACCGTCGCCTTCGGCGTTCAGGTGGTGCTGGGGACACTGGTGAACGCGATCCTCAACGATCCCGGCCCACTGTCGATCGACGATGACGAGATCTCGGACCGGCTCGGCGAATGCCTGCTGCTCATGCTGGGCGCCCGCAGCGACACGGTGCCCGATCGGCCGACGCGCCAGCCTCGGGCCGCCCGCAAGCGATAGGAATTGCATCAAATCGGTGCCACACGGCCACGACCGCTCGCCGCGCGGCAACGCCGCCGCCGAATTGGCAGCCGATCCGGCCACCCCGGCGCGATCCGGGCCGACAGCACCGCCAGACCACGTTGGAAATCCGTCATCCAGCGGCTTGCCAAAGCCTGAGACATGCGGGTAGAAGGACGCGTCGCAGCCGCCGCGCTTGGCGCGGACCGGCTCGCAGAACGGCGCCAGACAGTTCGGCAATTGGTTGAAACTGCACGGCATTCCGGTGGGGAATGGTGTAACGGTAGCCTAACGCATTCCGAGCTAACCTGTTGAAAACACTCACCCGGTTTTGCAAACACCCCTGAATACGCCCCATTGATTTCCAAGCACTTTTTACGGGTTTGCAAAACCTGATCGGTTGGATTTCGTCCCTCCTGAGCGATGATCCAACTGTTAGCTTCCCGGCTATCGCCAGCTGACCGATCTGGCCATGCCGGCCAACATGGTGAACTTTCGCGCTCGGTTACGCTGGGGGACACGATCGGCAACGCGCTCAAAAGTCGGGTGCTTAGTTTGTGTGCTCACCTCAACACCGGCACAAGCAGCGGGCATCAGTGCAGGTCGCCGATCGGCCAATAGCGGACCTCGAATCGAGCCGGCTGTTCTCGATCATTCTTGATCTTCCTCTGCTTCAACCCGCCAGCCGATGCGAGCCAAATGCTCGTGCACAGAACGCATGCGAGATTCATCGTGAGTGCCACCCCACGGATGCCAATCGCTGAAGCATTCGCCCAACCCTCGCAGATCCGCGACGAGGCGCGCTGCATCTCCGCCGCCAGCGAGCCAGCCGCACAGTTTGCCTTTGTAATATCGATGCTGCTTCAAAACCTCGTAGGTCGCATCAGCGAATCCGTCATCCTGAAGCGTTTCAAGAAATTCTGCGTCGTGAGCCAGATCAGCCTCAAGACTTGGGACAGAAGTTCTGTGAGGCGGCTGGTAAATGGGTTGTTCTCCGTCACTGAATGTCACGTCGTCCGCCCTGATTTGAACGGTCCCATGAATCCAGTTTCGAGCGTTCGTGGCTAAGCGTCGCCATCCGCCATAGCCGTTCTGTTCCACAACACCCCGAGTTCGATCGGGGTAAAGTGCGAAGTCGATCCTGACTGGCTCGCCCAGGCCCCAACGCACGACCGCATCACCGTGGCGCGTGCTCCAATGTCTTTGCCCGTCCCATAGTTTCCCCCTCAATAGAGAGTGAGACACCCAGCGCCCGGGCTGCTCGGCGTCTCGCTCAATGTAAGGAAAATTGCTATCGAGAGATGCTTGATGCTCTGTCTCGGTCAGTTTTTTCGTCATTGTCGCGATTTATATCACAAATAATCAAGAGATGATCACCGCATATCCGCAACGGTTCAACAGCCGACACACGTTATGAAAGAGGTCGTTAAGGCGAGACTACGAATAGAAATCACCGTAGATTAAAGTGCCTTCTTCGCGGCAATACATTTTCCGGCATGGACCGTCGCCGGCTGATCACCCGATTGCACCGTTTGCTCGAACTCCCCACTCACCCGGTCAATCACGAGAGTGCTCATCGCTTTGTTCTTGCCGTCTCTCACCGCCAGCGGATTCACTGGCTTGTGGCTCGATCGGTTTCCACCGCAAGACCTAGCGGCTTTCCGCGATCCGCATTCCGCGGAATCATGTGGCATGAGCACCAAATCGCGGGAACGGCTGTACGGCACCGATGTACGCATGGCAGCGGAGCGCGCTGCCCAAGCGCGCAAGGAGGCTGACCGGCTTGCCTGCGATGCCTGGAACAAGCGCATGCTCGGCTTCAAGGGGCCAGCCCAACCCTCACCAACGCTCGGCGACGTCTTGAACGCTGGTTTTTGCTTCCTTGAGGTCCGATGCCTCGGCTGCGACACCAACCAGACGGTTGCGCTCGACATCGTTCGCCGACCGAAGACGACCCCGATACATGAGCTGGAGCGCTACATGCGCTGCAAGGACTGCTCGCGGCTGCGGGGCTATCCCTACAAGCGGAGCGTCCTTGTCGCACTGCGTGAGACGAAGATATCGGCCGCAAACCCGGCTTCGATCTGGTGGCCGGGGGAGCGCTGACATGTTGAACAAATCTGAGGAGGCGCTTGCGCCTCCTGCGCAGCCATCGAGCCAGCGCGTGGTCACACCAGCGACAACAGATCCGGCGCGGTTGCGAAGCGGTCCGGCGACGGGCCGGTGACGAGGATCTCGGCGACGTCGGACCACTGCCCCGAGATGGTGTAGCGGGTCGTCACGGCCTCGATTGCGTAGTCCGCGAAGACCTCGCGCGTCTCTGGCACATCGTTGACCGACAGCATGAACTTGCCGGCGATACTGCCGAGCCGTTGGGCCAGGTACGCGAAATCGTCCCGCGAGAACACGCCGGCACCGTAGTCGGCCTCGCAGCCCCAATAGGGTGGATCGAGATAGAACAGCGTGCCTGGTCCGTCGTAACGCTCGATGAAGTCGGCCCAGGACAGACACTCGATGACGACGCCGCCGAGCCGCTCATGAATCGCCTCAAGGAGCGGGCCGAGCTTGGTGACGTCGAACCGCGCCGAGCCGGTCGGCTCGACACCGAAATTGCGCCCCGCGACCTTGCCGCCGAAGGCCAGGCGCTGCAGGTAGAGGAAACGCGCGGCCCGCTCCAGATC
>JBARNF010000933.1:0-2523 GCA_049802835.1 Bradyrhizobium sp. | reverse complement strand
TTTGTCAATTGTCTCATCTAAAGGCAGTGATCATGAAGCGAATGAAGTTGGCTGTGTCGGCGCTGTCGTTGACGGCGCTGCTCGTGCTTCCGGCATTGGCCCAACAGTCGGCGCCGCCGAGCGTCGTGTTGCCGACCGAGCGATCGGTTCTGCCGATTCCTGAACCGCACCCTCCACACAGCACCGTATTCGATGCGCGCGATGCGACGCCGCCGCCGCGGTTTGAAGTCAAGGCGCCGGCCGGTGCGCCCAATGTACTGATCGTGCTCATCGACGACATGGGCTTCGGCCAGTCGAGCGCGTTCGGCGGTCCGATCAGGATGCCGACGGTCGACCGCCTCGCCAACGAGGGTCTCCGCTACAACGAGTTTCATACCACGGCGCTTTGCTCGCCGACCCGCGCGGCGCTGCTCAGCGGCCGCAATCATCACATGAACAATTTCGGATCGATCGCGGAAACCGCGACGACCTTCCCGGGACAGACCGGCCAGCGTCCCAACAATGTCGCGTCCGTCGCGGAGATGCTGCGGTTGAACGGCTACAGCACGGCGCATTTCGGCAAAAATCACGAGACCGCGGCATGGGAGGTCAGTCCCTCCGGCCCGACCGACCGCTGGCCGACGCGCCAGGGCTTCGACAGGTTCTATGGCTTCATGGGCGGCGAAACCAATCAATGGGCGCCGCTGATCTACGATGGCATGACCCAGGTGGAGCCGTCGAAGGACCCGAACTATCATTTCATGACCGACATGACCGACAAGGCGATCGACTGGATGCGGTCGGAGAAATCGCTGACGCCGGACAAGCCGTTCTTCATGTATTTTGCACCCGGCGCCACCCATGCCCCGCATCAGGTGCCCAAAGAATGGATCGCCAAGTACAAGGGCAAGTTCGATCAGGGCTGGGACAAGCTGCGCGAGGAGACGTTGGCGCGGCAGATCAAGCTCGGCGTGGTGCCACCCGATACCAAGCTCGCCCCGAAGCCGGACGCCATCCAGGACTGGGACAAGCTGAGCGCTGACGAGAAGAAGCTGTTCGCGCGCCAGATGGAAGTATTCGCCGGATTTGGCGAATACACCGACACCGAGATCGGCCGCCTGGTCGACGCCATCAAGACAACGGGCCAACTCGACAATACGTTGATCTTCTACATCGTCGGCGACAACGGCGCGAGCGCCGAAGGCGGCGCGAATGGCCTGTACAACGAGATGACCTATTTCAATGGAGTGCAGGAAACCGTCCAGGACGTCTTGAAGCACTATGACGAACTCGGCGGTCCCAACACCTACGGCCATTACGCCGCCGGCTGGGCGGTCGCTGGCGACACTCCGTTCGCCTGGACCAAGCAAGTGGCATCGAGCTATGGCGGCACCCGCAACGGCATGGTCGTCCATTGGCCGAAGGGGATCGCGGCGAAAGGTGAGCTTCGCCCGCAGTGGCATCACGTCATCGACATCGTACCGACCATTCTCGAAGCAGCGAAACTGCCCGAGCCCAAGAGCGTAAATGGAACGGTCCAGACTCCCATCGAGGGCGTGAGCATGGCCTACAGCTTTGCCGACGCCAAGGCGCCGAGCAGGCATGCGACGCAGTATTTCGAAATCTTCGGCAACCGTGCGATCTACAGCGACGGCTGGCTTGCCGGCACGGTGCACCGGGCGGCCTGGGAAACCAAGCCGCGGCGGCCGCTCCAGCAGGATATCTGGGAGCTTTACGATGCGCGGTCGGACTTCAGCCTGAGCAACGATCTGGCGGCCAAAAATCCGGACAAGCTGAAGGAGATGCAGGAGCTGTTCCTGAGGGAAGCAGTGAAATACAACGTGCTGCCGCTCGACGACCGCACCCTGGAGCGCACCAACGCGGCGCTGGTCGGACGTCCCGACCTGATGGCCGGCCGCACCAGCCTGACGGTCTACGAAGGCATGATCGGGATGACGGAGAATGTCTTCATCAACCTGAAGAACCAATCACACGCCATTACTGCCGATCTGGACATCCCGAAGGGCGGAGCCAATGGCGTCATCATCGCTCAGGCCGGACGGTTCGGTGGCTGGAGCTTCTACCTGAAGGACGGCAAGCCGACCTACACGTATAATTTTCTCGGTCTGCAGCGATACACCGTAACCGCCAAGCAGGCTCTTCCGGCAGGCAAAGCCGCACTGCGCTTTGAGTTCGCCTATGACGGTGGCGGCCTGGGCAAGGGTGGCGTGGGCACGATCCTCGTGAACGGAAAGACCGTCGCGGCCGGCCGGATCGAACGAACCCAATGCTGCTTCTACTCCGCGGACGAGGGCGCTGACGTCGGCGCCGATGAAGGCACGCCTGTTACCGAGGCCTACAAGGTGCCGTTCAAGTTCACAGGCAAGATCGGCAAGGTGACGATCGATCTAGTGGATATGAAGAAGGCCGACAATGAAGAAGCCGTCCAAGCCCGCAAGGCAGCGGCGTTGAAGAAAGGACTGTCCGATTGATGCGCTCTTCGCGCTCGCCAGGTCAGTAATCGGTCCCTTGAGAAGGAGCGGG
>JBARNF010000932.1:0-9194 GCA_049802835.1 Bradyrhizobium sp. | reverse complement strand
GAGGATGCCGAGCGCGTCCGCCGCTCCGGCCTGATCGATCCGGCGCGCGTCTCTGCCGTCGAGGCGGGCGCCTGTCCGCACACGGTGATCCGCGAGGATCCGACCCTCAACATCGAGGCCGCCGACGAACTGGAGCGGCGCTTTCCCGGCCTCGAGCTCATTCTGTTGGAGAGCGGCGGCGACAATCTCGCCTCGACCTTCTCGCGCGACCTCACCGATTTCTGGATGTTCGTGATCGACGTTGCCGGCGGCGACGACATCCCGCGCAAGCGCGGCCCCGGCGTGATCCGCGCCGATCTGCTGGTCATCAACAAGGTCGATCTCGCCCCTCACGTCGGCGTCGACCTCGCGCGCATGCAGCGCGAAGCGACCGAGGTGCGCGGCGGCCGGCCGGTGCTGCTGACCGACTGCCGGCGCGGCGAGGGGATCGAGGCAATCGTCGAGCTGCTGGAGCGCGAGGTGCTGTTCCGCACGTGAGCGATCTCATCCCGGAGCCGCCGCGGCTCGATCTCTCCTTCGTGAGGCGGGGCGGCCGCACCGTGATCGACCGCCGGCTGTTCGCCTGGCCGTTCGTGCTGACGCGTAGCTTTCATACCGATTCCGAGCGGCCGGACCTGCTGAGCGTAATCCTGCAGACCGGCAGCGGCGCCGTGCATGGCGAGGACCGCCTGACGCAGCGCTTCACACTCGGACCCGGGGCTGCGGTCTCTGTCACCACGCAGGGCGCGACCTCGGTGCACCGCGCCGAGCAGGGCGCGCGTGCCGTCGAGCAGGTGACGCTGCAGGTCGCAAGCGGTGCCTGTCTCGACTATCGGCCGGAGCCGCGCATCCTGTTTCCCGAGGCTGCGCTGTGCCAGGTGCTGGAGTTGGAATGCGCAACGGACGCCTCGGCGCTCGTCACCGACGCCTTCACGATGCATGATCCGGACGGGCAGGGGCGCCTGTTCCGTGAGCTCGACTCCACGCTGATCGTCCGCCGGCCGGGCGAAGAGCCACTCCTGATCGACCGCATGCATCTCAGCCGTCCTGACGCCGCGCTGTTCAACGGCCACCGGGCGTTCGGCTCGGCGGTCCTGGCGCTGCCGCCCAGGCGTGATCTCGGCGGGGTGAGCCACCGCCTCGGCGGCGCGCTGGCGCGCATCGATGGCCTCTACGCTGCTGCGAGCCTGCTCCCGGACGGCGCCGGCATCGGCGTGCGGCTTGCGGCACGGGAATTGCGGCAGCTGCGCGCCGGCTTCGATCAGGTCGGAGCGGCCTATCGTGAGATCGAGATCCGTGCGCGTGAGATCGCGTCGACCGGTGCTCAAGCCCCGAGCGCGGTTGCCACGGCGCGGCCGACCGCCGCGTGAACGGCGTTGCGCTTGTCGTCGCTTGCCGTGCTCTCGGTCAGATAGCTGCTTACGATCACCGGCGCACGCCCCGCGGGCCAGATCACCGCGACGTCGTTGCTGCTGCCGTGCGCGCCCGTGCCGGTCTTG
Organism: Bradyrhizobium sp.; assembly: GCA_049802835.1. Taxonomy (GTDB): domain Bacteria; phylum Pseudomonadota; class Alphaproteobacteria; order Rhizobiales; family Xanthobacteraceae; genus Bradyrhizobium. The sequence continues at coordinate 7,716 of JBARNF010000932.1, read as the reverse complement.
TCGCCGATGCGCCATTCCTTGGGCAGGCCGGCACGCAGCTTGGCACCGCCGGTCTGGCAGCCGATCATCCAGCCCGTCAGCAGATCGCGCGACGCGGCTGACAGCGCATGGCCCGTCGTCAGCGTCGCCAGGGTCTGCGCCATCGTCGCCGGCGTCGTGGTGTCCCTGACGTCGCCGGGCGTGGCTTCGTTGAGGTCGGGCTCGGTGCGGTCGAGCCGGCTGATGGCATCGCCGAAGGTGCGGATCGCGCGGGTGAGGCCGGCGGGACCGCCGAGCGTCGCCAGCAGCAGGTTCGCTGCGGTGTTGTCGCTGACGGTCACGGCCGCCTCGCACAGCTCGGCGACCGACAGGCCAGAGGTTCCGACATAGATCTTGGTGACCGGCGCATAGGCCAGGATGTCGGACTGCGTGATCGGGATGCGCCGCGCGAGCTGCTCGGTGCCGACGTCGACCTTTGCGAGCACGGCCGCCGCGAGCAGCGCCTTGAACGTGCTGCACATCGGAAACCGCTCGTCGAGCCGGTGACCGCTGAGGCTGCCGCTCGCGGTGTCCAGCAGCGCCACGCCGAGCCGCGCGCCGCTATGGGCCTCGATATCAGCGATGTCGGCCTGCAGATCGGCGGCACCGGCCGGGGCGCCGACGATGGATGAGCTCAACCCCAATAGCGGCGCCAGCGCCACCGGGAACAGCTGCCGCCGTGTGTACATCGTCACGTCAATTCCTCGCGCCTGAAACTCACGCCGTCTCGAGATCGAAATCGGCCCATACCGGCACGTGATCGGACGGCTTCTCCCAGGCCCTGACATAGCTGTCGATGCCGACCTCGACCAGTCGGTCGCTGGCCTGCGGCGACAACAACAGGTGATCGATGCGGATGCCCATATTCTTCTGCCAGGCGCCGGCCTGATAGTCCCAGAACGTGTATTGCCCGGGTGCATCGGTGACTGCACGCAGCGCGTCGGTGAGGCCGAGGCCGAGCAGCGCCTGAAAGCTCTCGCGCGTGGCGGGGCGGAACAGCGCGTCATCGACCCAGGCGTCCGGATTGGACACATCGGCGGCGGCGGGGATCACGTTGAAGTCGCCGGCGAGGATCAAGGGCTCCTCGGTCTTCAGCCGTTCACGCGTGTAGTCACGAAGCCGCGACATCCATTTGAGCTTGTACGGATATTTCTCGGTGTTCGCCGGGTTGCCATTGGGTAGATAAAGGCAGGCGATGCGGACGACGCCGCTCTTGAGGCTGACCACGCCTTCGAGGAAGCGGGCATGCACGTCCTCGGCATCGCCGTCGAGCCCCGACTTGGTTTCGTCGAATGGCAGCTTCGACAACAGCGCGACGCCGTTGAAGGTCTTCTGGCCGTGCGTCACCACGTTGTAACCGAGCGCCTCGATCTCCAGCCGCGGGAATGCGTCGTCGGTGCATTTGATCTCCTGCAGGCAGACGATGTCCGGCGAGCACTCCTTCAGCCAGGTCACGAGGTGCTCGATCCGTTGCCGGACCGAATTGACGTTCCAGGTGGCGATGCGCATGGCGGGGTTCCAAGGGCGAGGGCGAAGCTCGCCCCGCTTAGACCAAGCGGCGGGGCGCGCGGTCAAGGGCGTCGGCACCGCAATCCAGATGACGACCGCAAGGTTTCCTGTGGAGCGGCGGCCGGAGCCGCGCACCTGCGGCGCCGACAGGTTTGACGGGAACATCCGACCAGCGCTAGCATCGCCATCGATCGTCACGTGGCCGCGCTTCGGTCATTCTGGAGCCGCCACAACGGGGGGCATCGACCCCGGACCGATCGGCGGTTGAGCCTCACGACTGTGCCGGACCCGCAGTCTTCAATGTGACGATGTTTGGCTCACTAAGTCGTCCCGGCGGACCGCTTCATTTTCCATCGTTGAGCTGCAGGGTGCTGCTGTCATTCCAGGGCTTGGTCGCACTCAGATGGTCCAGCCCTCGGCAGGATAGGCCAGCGCGTCGCCCGGCAAAATCTCCGCGCCCAATCCGTTGCGAAACCGGCTGGCGTAGAACGCCAGCGGCAGGCCGTCCTGGTGCCGACACCAACGCACCTCGCCGATGAACAGCGTGTGATCGGCGATCTCGATCGCGCTGACGACCTCGCAGCCGAACTGCGCGAGCGCCTGCGGCAGCAGGAAGAAGCCCTCGCTTTCAATCAAGTTTGGCGCGCCTTGCGCCAGCGGCGCACCCGCGAAATGCCGGCAGATCGCGATGGCGTCCGCGCCCAGCACATTGACCGCATAGCGGCCGGACTCGCTCACCGCCTGCCACGTCCGGCCACGCTTGAGCGAGACCAGCACCGTCGGCGGCTGCATCGACACCGTCGTAAAACTATTGGCAGTCATGCCGGCCGGTACGCCATCGGCGGACCTGCTGGTGACCACGGTGACGCCGGTGGAGAACCGCGACGCCGCTGCGCGAAAACCGGCCGGGTCCGGATGATGGCTCATGTCGCGGCTCCGATCGTTCAGCCTCAGGCGGCGAGCCTGGTCCTGTCGTCGATCCAGGCATGAATGCGCCGGTCGCTCGCCAGCCGGTCCCACTGCCGCTCCGGGTAGTTGAAATTGTCGGTGAACTCGTCGCAGAGCTGGCGGTTCTGCGCCATCGTGAAAATGAGACGGCCCATCGCCTCCGACGGCGGCTGCAGCATCAGATTGGTCCAGCGCGCGGCGGCGAGCACGCGGTTCTCGCGCGCGCGGTCGACCGTCTCGACGAAGCGGTCGTCGAACGCCACGGCCTCGATGATGGCCTTGCCGAGCTCGAACGCGGCGTAGGAGGCCATGTTGGCGCCCTGGCCCATCAGCGGATCGACCACCGAATGCACGTCACCGAGCGCGATCGCGAGCTTGTCGTCGAAGCTGACAGAGGATCGCCGCACCGTCGGCACGACAGCGCCCTGCAGCAGGTCGAGCGGCTGCACCAGATCGAAGCGGTGCGTGTCGATGCGGTTGTAGGTGTGCGGATGGTGTGTCTCGAGCTTGTCGAGCAGCGTCTGCCGGAACGCTGACGGATCGGCGTCGTAGTTGAGCGACACCAGCTCGGCCATGTCGCCGCCGGGAATGTTCTCCATCAGCAGCGCGGTCTTCATGCCGCCGAACGTCAGGGTCGGGATCACGATCATCTCGCCATGCCCCGGCGAGACCGACAGCGTGACGCCGCGCGGATCGCTGCCATCAGGGCTGCCGTGATCGACGCCGTCATAGAGACCGACACAGAGCAGGCGCTGCGGCTGGTTGTAGGGCGACAGCTCCGGCCGGTGGCTGAACATGCGCCCGAGCGCGCCCTTGCCCGTCGACACCACCAGCAGATCGAAGCGTGCGACCAGCGCCGGAACGTCGTCGTCCTGGATGCTGGCATATTCGATCGCGCCGCCGCGCTTCTCGAAATCCTTCATCAGCGCCGGCAAATAGATCCGATAGTCGACCGCGCGGCTCGGCTGCTTGAACGCGCCGCGGAACAGCAGGGGGCTGCCCGGAAAATTGAAGAAGTGGTCGTGGTGGTGATAGACGAGGTCGGGATCGTCCCAGTGGTTCACGCCCAATTCGTTCTCGCGCGCGACCGTGACGCCGTGGTGCGCCACCGTGTTCATCAGCCGCGTCGCGGCATACTGCTCGGGCGCGCGGTCGGTCAGGATGGTCGCCTGGATGCCGTGCTGCTGCAGATAGAGCGCCAGATGCAGCCCGCCGATGCCGGCGCCGACGATGCCAATGGACTTGGTCACGATCCGTCCCTCCCTGGTTTTTTTGCAGGCTAGACCAGCGCTCCTCATCGCGTATACGGAATGGCAAGAATAAAACTCATTCCGGGGAGGAATGGATGGACCGGATCGACGCGCTGCAGACCTTCATCCGGGTCATGGAAGCTGGCAGCTTCACCCAGGCCGCAGCCGATCTCGGCCTCGGCCAGCCGGCGATCACCAAGCGCATCGCGCTATTGGAGGAGCAGTTCGGCTGCCGGCTGTTCGTGCGGACCACGCGCAAGCTGCGCCCGACTGTCGAGGCCGATCGGGTCCTGAAGCTCGCCAAGGACATCGTCACCTTGTTCGAGAGCGCGGGCGTGCCGTCGCCGCGGCGGGTCGGCGCGCCCTCGGGCACGTTGCGGATGACGGTGCCGACCTCGTTCGGCCGCTATTTCTTCGCCGACATCTTTGCCGAGTATGGCCGCCGCTATCCCGAGGTGCGGCTCGATATCCGCTTCACCGAGCAGTTCGTCGATCTCGTCGAGACCGGAACGGAGCTCGCCATCCGCATCGGCGTGCTCAGCTCGAGCTCGCTGGTGGCGCGGCGCGTCGGCACGGTCAAGCGGCTGCTGGTGGCTGCGCCCACGCTGCTGGCGCGGCACAAGGCGCCGCGGCTGCCCAACGATCTGCGCCAGCTCCCTTGCGTGACCTATTCGCGGCTGTCGCCGAAGAACGAGTGGAGCTTCGAATCCGAAACCGGCCGCCACGTCGTCGGCATCACGCCATCGCTGACCTGCGACGACGCCGACATCATGACCCTGGCCGCGCTCGAAGGTCTGGGCGCCGCCGTGCTGCCCGACTGGTGCGCGGTCGGCCACATTGCATCAGGCAGGCTGATCCATCTGCTGCCCGACTACGACGTTCCGTCGCTGCCGCTCCACGTCGTCTATCCCGACCCGCAATGGATGTCGCACCGCGCCCGCCTGTTTCGCGACCTGATCATCGAGCGCGCCGACGTGTTCGCAATCAACGCGCCGCAGTGAGAGATGCGTAGGGTGGGCAAAGGCGCGCAGCGACGCGCCAGCGTCGCGAGCACCGTGCCCACCGCGACTGGGCGTGATACAAGTTGGTGGGCACGCGATCGCCTGCGGCGCTCGCTTTGCCCACCCTACCGACTACACCCTAAGAACGAGAACCTATCAGTGATGGTCGCTGCCTCCAGCGGCAGCATCGCTGCTGACGTGATGATCGCTGCCGCCGTGATCGTTGGGCGCGGCATCCGCATGGAAAAAGTGCCAGCGCTCCGCATCGATCACCATCGACGTGTACAGCGCTCTCACCGTGCCATACTCGGGATCGTTGGGAGCGAGTTGAGCCATCCGAATTCGCAGCTCAGCGATATCGCGCAGTCTGGCCTGCTTGTTGAAGAGCCAGTACACGCCAAGGCTGAGCGGAAACAACAAGAACAGGCCCAACATCGTGACTGTGAAAGCAGCAGTGTCGGCAAATGCTCTTTCCATTCCCGGTCTCCCCACCTGCACGAGCAGGCCTTACCGAACGCGGGTTGCATGATAGATGCACGGAGGATTCGCTTCAATCGCGCCCGCGGTGCGTCGGTCAAAGTCTCATTAACGTTGAGCGCGAAAACGTCGGCAGTTCGATTGACGCGACGGCCCGTATCCCCACAGTCTCCGCGCGATTGCGAAACAGTCATATTGCAGGGGCAGGGCATCGATGGACACAACTGCAAAGGCGGGCATTCCGCTGTGGTTCAAGCTCGCCTACAGTGCGTTCTGCGCCGTGCTGGTGCCGACCTATCTGCTGGCCTACGGCCCCACCAACTTCCTCTATTTCTGCGACGTCGCGCTATTGACGACGCTGGCCGCGGTGTGGCTGGAAAGCCCGCTGCTGGCATCGGCGCCGGCCGTCGGCATTCTCTTGCCGCAGGCGCTGTGGGTGGTGGACTTCCTCGGCACAGCGGCCGGCGTGCCGCTGACTGGGATGACCGGCTACATGTTCGACGACAAGCTGCCGCTGTTCACCCGCAGCCTGTCGTTCTTCCATTTCTGGCTGCCGTTCGTGCTGGCCTGGCTGGTGTGGCGGCTCGGCTATGATCGCCGCGCCTTCGCCGTCTGGACCGTCGCTGCCTGGGCGCTGCTGTCTGTGTGCTACTTCCTGATGCCGCCGCCACCCGCCGTGGGGAATCTTCCCGTCAACATTAACTACGTGTTCGGACTGAGCGACGCGGCGGCGCAGAGCTTCATGCCGGGGACGGCGTGGTTTGCGCTGCTGTTGATCGGGCTGCCCGCAATCATCTTCTATCCCACGCATCGGCTGCTGCTGCGCTACGCCGGAAATACTCCCATGCCGGCGACCGTCTCCACCCGTGTTTGATAGGCACGTTCGGTAGGGTGAGCAAAGGCGCGCAACGACGCGACAGCGTCGCGAGCACCGTGCCCGCCGTTTCCGTCGCAAGGCAGATGGTGGGCACGCGCCGCCTTCGGCGACGCTTTGCCCGCCCTACGTTTGCGCCGTCATTGCGAGCGCAGCGCGCAGCGAAGCAATCCAGAGTCGGGACAAAGGACTGGATTGCGTCGCTTCGCTCGCAACGACGACCATGCTATAGCTTTGCCTCAATTGATCAGTGCGAATTGCGATGCGAGGAAACGATTCATGAGGCTGGCCGTGATTTCCGACGTGCATGGCAATCTGCCCGCTTTGGAGGCCGTGCTCGCCGACATCGAAACGCGCGGCGTCGATGCCACGGTCAATCTCGGCGACTGCGTGACCGGCCCGCTATGGCCGCGCGAAACCTTCGAGCTGCTGCAATCGCTGGCGCTGCCGACGGTGCGCGGAAATCATGATCGCTGGATCGAGGAATGGCCTGAGGAGAAGCTGTCGCCTGCAGGCCGCTTCTCACGTGCGGCGCTCACCGTCGAGCAGCGCCGTCAGTTGCATGCGCTTCCCGCGCGAGTCGCGCTGGAGCAGGGCATCCTTGCGGTTCACGGCACACCCGACGACGACAGCACCTGTCTGCTGGAAGAGATGCTCGACGACGGCCGTTATGTGCCGGCGCGCCGCGACGTGCTGGCCACGCGTCTCGTCAACCTGGATGGCGCCGGGCTCGTGCTGTGCGGACACAGCCATCGGCAGGCGGTGGTCCAGGTGCCGCGGGGACCGCTGGTCGTCAATCCCGGCAGCGTCGGCTGCCCCGTGTTCGGCGACATCCCCGTCGCTGCTCAGCTCGAATATCGCTCGCCGCACGCGCGCTATGCCGTTCTGACGGAGCGGCGGGGACATTGGCAGGCCGAACTGTTCGCACTCACTTACGACTGGGATCGCGCGGCTGCGCGCGCGGTCGAGAATGGCTTTCCGCTATGGGCCAGCGTCTACGCGTCCGGCGCCGTGATCTGAGGGATCGGCCGAGAGCGACGTGGTGCCTGCCAGCACCTGCTCGTCGGGCAAATCGGCCTGCGCAGAATAATACATTTGCATGCGTCGACGGGGGCGGCCGGCGTCCAATCCGCCTGCGCCTACGAACTCATTTCATCAGCGCCCTCAAGCTGATTTGGCCTGTCCAGTCCTGCGGCGAAAAATATCGCGCTTTCTTTTTATCAGAAATTGTGGTTGTCTCTCGTCGTCCCGCCCCGGCACGAGGGGCGTATCGCGATCGTCACGACACGCGGGGTGGGATGCGATGGGCGCTTGGGGCCGCAGCATGGCTTGATGCCATGCGGACGAACGGCACATAGCGCACGCGGAAATCGTATGGTCCTGGCATCCCGACGCTGATGCCAAGCGGGTGGTGATGATGATCCGCCGGTCACGGGGGCAAGACAGCCGGTCCCCGGGGAGAGTACGTATAACGCGTAAAGCCATCGCGCAGGGAATGCCGGATGTCCGGCGGGACCTGTGGTGACTGCCGCCTGCTTTTTTTCTGCAGGCGGGCCATGGGTTGCGGCCAGCACCCGGCATTCCCTGCGCCCTCGCTTCTCATGAGGGTGAATTCAAGACGCAAAACCTCGGGCCGATC
>JBARNF010000931.1:0-2938 GCA_049802835.1 Bradyrhizobium sp. | reverse complement strand
ATGAAGATGCGCGAGGAGATCGACGCGCTGCGCACCATGGGTTTCGATCCGATCGAGGTTCTGATCCTGCCGCGCATGCTGGCGCTCGTCATCGCGCTGCCGATCCTGGCCTTCCTCGGCGACATCGCCGCGCTTTATGGCGGCGGGCTGGTGGCGTGGTTCTATGGCGGCGTCGATCCCGAGGCCTTCCTGCTGCGGCTGCGCGATGCGATTTCGATCGATCATTTCACCGTCGGCCTGCTCAAGGCGCCGGTCATGGCGGCCGTGATCGGGATCGTTGCCTGCGTCGAGGGCCTGGCCGTGCTGGGCAGCGCGGAGTCGCTGGGGCGCCACACCACGTCGTCGGTCGTCAAGGGCATCTTCTTCGTGATCGTCATGGACGGCGTGTTTGCGATCTTCTTCGCTGCGGTCGGGATGTGACATGCCGGCAGAGGTGTCCGATCCGATCATTCATGTGCGCGACGTCACCGTGCAGTTCGGCAACACGCGGGTGCTCGACGGCCTCGATCTCGACGTCAAGCGTGGAGAGATCCTCGGCTTCGTCGGCCCGTCCGGCGCCGGCAAGTCGGTGCTGACCCGCACCATCATCGGCCTCGTGCCGAAGCTGTCGGGCCACATCGAGGTATTCGGCGTCGACCTCGATGCGGCCGATCGCGCCGCACGCCGTGCCGTCGAGCGGCGCTGGGGTGTGTTGTTCCAGCAGGGCGCGCTGTTCTCTTCGCTCACGGTGCGGCAGAATATCCAGTTTCCGGTACGGGAGTATCTCAAGGTCTCGCAGCGGCTGCTCGACGAGATCATGGTCGCCAAGCTCGTGATGGTCGGATTGCGGCCCGATGTTGCTGATCGTTTCCCGAGCGAGCTGTCGGGCGGCATGATCAAGCGAGTCGCTCTGGCGCGTGCGCTGGCGCTCGATCCGGAGCTCGTGTTCCTGGATGAGCCCACCTCGGGGCTCGATCCGATCGGCGCCGGCGATTTCGACGAACTGGTCCGAACCCTGCAGCGCACTTTGGGACTGACGGTTTTCATGGTAACCCACGATCTCGACAGCCTCTACACGGCGTGCGACCGCATTGCGGTGCTGGGGGACGGCAAGATCATTGCAGCGGGATCGATGGCCGACATGCAGGCCTCGGAGCATCCGTGGCTCCGGCAATATTTCCACGGCAAGCGCGCCCGCGCCGTGATGGGGTAAAGCGATGCGGCCCCGGGCGGTTGTTGTTGCGCGCGGGGTGGGGACTCCCGCGACAAAGTTGATGGGGTCGGTGCCGCGGTCCGGTGCCAGCCGAGAGCGCACGGCAGCGGCGGTGAGGATGTCCGTCGCGACGTGCCGGGACCGGAGTTGGTAATGGAAACGCGGGCGAATTACGTCCTGATCGGATCGTTCACGCTGGCGGTGATCGCCGCGGCGGTCGGCTTTGTCCTCTGGTTCCAGAGCCTGCATACGACCAAGCAGCGCAGCCCGTTGCGGGTCGTGTTCGAAGGGCCGGCGGCCGGTCTGCGCAACGGCGGCAGCGTCAATTTCAACGGTATTCGGGTCGGCGAGGTCATCTCGGTCAAGCTCGACAATCCGCGCCGTGTCGTGGCGCTGGCGATGGTCGAGAACAACGCTCCGATCCGCAAGGACACTCTCGTCGGGCTCGAATTCCAGGGCCTCACCGGCGTTGCTGCCATTTCGTTGAAGGGCGGTGAGGAGGCTGCGCCGCCGCCGCCGCTGGACGAGGACGGCGTGCCGCTGCTGCGCGCTGATCCGACCCGGCTGCAGGACGTCACCGAGGCGATCCGCGCCACCCTGCAGAACATCAACAGAGTGGTGGCCGACAACCAGGAGGCCGTGAAGAACTCGCTCAAGAATCTCGAGGTCTTCACCCAGTCCCTGGCGCGCAACTCCGAGCGCATCGACGGTGTCATGACGCGCGTCGACGGCATCATGGGCAAGGCGGATACGCTGATGCTGGGTCTCAACACGCTGGCCGGCGGCAAGGACGGCGGCGAATTGTTCCTGACCGTGAAGTCGATCCGCGAGCTCGCCGAGGATTTCGACAAGCGCTCGGGGGCGCTGATGGCCGATGGACGGCGCACGCTGACCGACATCAGCCGTGCCGTGAACAATTTCGACCGCAACCCGACCCGCGTTCTGTTCGGCGCCGGCGGTGCGGGCGCGAGCCCCAGCAACGCCCAGGCCTCTCAGCCGGCGCCCGCGCCAACGGCGAGCGGGCGGCGGTGACGCGAAGGCGAATGGCGAGTAGGGTGTAGCGAATAGGGGGCGTGCGAAACGGCCCTCGATCGCGCCCCTCAAGCGAACGCATCCTTCGCGCATCCGTTGTTCTGCCGGCGCCAGGCGGAGAAGCCGGAAGCTGAAAAAGCCTTCATTGCATCCCCAAAAGCGAAACGGAGGCCTCGCGGCCTCCGTTCTTGTTTCTCTTTGTGCCTGGCCCCACTCGCCATTCGGCACTCGCTACCTCACGCCAGCCGTCCGGCGGCGTGAGCGAGAAGGGTGTAGACGAGCCCCGTTTCCGACGTCAGCTGGCCGCGCAGCGCCTGCGGGTTGCGATCGTCGCGGGCGACTTCGTCGAGCAGCCGCTCGAACTCGGTGATGTAGCGGTCGACCGTCTGCTTGAAGGGGCGATCGGCGCGATATTTGCGGGCGACTTCGTCGAAGGCCTTCTGGCCCGCCGGCGTGTAGAGGCGCTTGGAGAACGCCTTGGTCTCGCCGCGCTGATAGCGGTCCCACATCTCGGCCGCGAGATTGCGGTCCATGAGGCGGGCGATGTCGAGCGACAGCGACTCCAGCGGGTTGCCCGGCTGCGGTCCCGGTCCGCGGCCGCGCGGCGCCTGCTGGCCTGCCGTGCTGTTGTCGGCGCGGTTGAGCAGGTCGGACAGCCAGTTGTCGCGGTTCTGATCAGCCACCGGGCCCATCGGCGGCGCCTCGACCCGGCGC
>JBARNF010000930.1:0-6457 GCA_049802835.1 Bradyrhizobium sp. | reverse complement strand
CGGCTTCGACGGCAAGACGCTGATTCATCCCGGCCAGATCGATGCCTGCAACGCGATCTTCACGCCGCCGGCGGCCGAAGTCGCCGACGCCCGCAAGATCATCGCCGCGTTCGATCTGCCGGAGAATGCCTCGCGCGGCGCGATCCAGATCGACGGCCGCATGGTGGAGCGGCTGCATGCCGAGATGGCGCGGCGCACGATCGCGATTGCGGACGCCATCACGACGATGGGGAAATAACAGAGCAGCGGGCGCGGTCAGATGCGCTTGAGGCTGAGGATGTAGTTGACGAGGTCGCCGCGTTGCTCCGCCGTCAGGATGACGTTGGGCATGGTGGGATGGCTGCTCTGCAGGAAGACCTTGAGCGACAGCTCGGTCGCCGACGGCATGTTGGCGACCGCGACGAAATCGGGCGCCGTCGTGGTCTGGGCTCGCGCCCCGCTGGTGTCGATGGCGTGGCAGCTGCTGCACCAGACCTCGGCGAGCTTGCGGCCGGCCTGCACGCTCTCGGCTGCGGGCGTCACGCCGCTGGCATTGTGCAGCCGGATCAGCAGCATGGCGCCCAGCGCGAGCAGGATCGCCGCACCGACATGGAGCCAAGTGTTGCGGTGGAGATTCGGCAGGCTCATCGCGTTGCTCCGCTCGGGGGGGACGCAGGGATACGCCGCCGCTCAATGCTTGACGGCGGCGATGCCGAGGCGGTCGATGGTCGGCGCGTTGAGGCAGTATTCCTCGTAGTGCTCGCCGCTGCTCGCGGCCAGATCGCGATGGCAGCGCGGCTTGTCCTTGCACATGGCGCAGACCCGCTCCATGTCGCGCAGCACCAGCGGCTCGGCGCGGCCCAGCGCGGTCTCGTCGATGCCGAGCGCCTTCAGCATGCGCGGCAGCTCGTCGGCGGCGTGCTCGCCGTGGCGGACCAACGCGTCGAGATCCGCCGGCGTCACCTGCAGGTCCATCGCGATACGCTCGAAATCGTCACGGTCCAACTGCCGGAGCTCGCTGAGTTCGCGCCGATGCCTGAGCCATTGCGCGAAACTATCGATCAGGAGCTGGACCCTGGGATATGGCTTGGCGTCTGCAGTCATGGCGGTCTCCGCTGATTGGGTGCAATCAATCACCAGCCCGGCAAGCGGACGTTGCGGTAGATCAAGCAGCGAAACGGCCCCGCGCCGGCCGCAGAGCTCAACTCCCGAAGCGCTCGGTCGCCCACGCGTACAGGCTGCCAGCGATGGGGGTCTCGCCGCCGCGGCCCTTCGGCGAGATGTGCAGCCCGTTGATCGCGGGATCGCCGATCAGGCCGGAGAAGTCGGAAGGGTCGAAGAACGCCTTCGGCTCGGCGTGGATCGCATAGAAGCTGCGCTTCGGCAGCGCATGGCGCAGCGAACCGTGGCGGCGCGCCAGCGCCGTCAGCGCCGCGGGGCCGAAGATCGCGACGCGGATGTCGGACAGCCGGTCGGAACCGCCGCGCAGGCGGCGAGCTGCGAAGGTCAGGCGGTGGCGCAGCGATAGCCAATCCGGCGTCAGCTCCTCCTGCGCCATCAGCGCGGCGAATTCGGCGACGATCGGGTCGTTCGCCGGCAGGTACAGGACGGAGTTGCCGAGCTGCCGCGGCCGCTCCCAGGCGAAAGTGGGCAGCGCGGGGTCGATCTCGACCGGCCGCAGCAGCAGCACGTCGGCATCGAGCCAGAGCCCGGCACCCTGCGCCATCAGCCGCATGCGGAAGAAGTCGCTGAACTGCAAGGTGGTCCAGTCGCGCCAGCTGCCGTCGGGCTGCGGCGGCCGCAGCCGTTCGGAGAACGCATAGGGCAGGATCGCCTCGGCCTCGGCATTCCCGACGCCGTCGGGCAGGCCAGGCAGCGGATCGAAGCTGTAGACGGTGACCTTGTGGCCGGCGGCGAGCTGCGAGCGCAGGCAGGTCTGGCGCAGGCGGTCGAGCGGCCCGCGCCAGAACGTCACGACCTCGGGCAAGACGCGCGTCAACGGCTGACCTGTTCTCGACGGGCTACTCTCGAAACAAGGCCCCGGACGAGGTCCGGGGCCCAGCGAACTCTGGTGTTCAGCGCCAGCTCAGGCCCAGGCGCGCTCGGCGAGCTTGGCTTCAAAGCTGTCGATCGAAGCCTTCTTCTCCAGCGTCAGGCCGATGTCGTCGAGGCCGTTGAGCAGGCAGTGCTTGCGGAACGGGTCGATCTCGAACTTGACGGTGCCGCCGTCGGGACCGCGGATCTCCTGGCTCGCGAGATCGACCGTCAGGGTCGCGTTGGCGCCGCGCTCGGCGTCGTCGAACAGCTTGTCGAGATCGGCCTGCGACACCCGGATCGGCAGGATGCCGTTCTTGAAGCAGTTATTGTAGAAGATGTCGCCGAACGAGGTCGAGATCACGCAGCGGATGCCGAAATCGAGCAGCGCCCAGGGCGCGTGCTCGCGGCTCGAGCCGCAGCCGAAATTGTCGCCGGCGACCAGGATCTTGGTGTTGCGATAGGCCGGCTGGTTGAGCACGAAATCCGGGTTCTCGCTGCCGTCGTCCTTGTAGCGCTGTTCCGAGAACAGGCCCTTGCCGAGGCCGGTGCGCTTGATGGTCTTCAGGTACTGCTTGGGGATGATCATGTCGGTGTCGACATTGATGATCTTCAGCGGCGCGGCGACGCCTTCCAGCGTAGTGAACTTGTCCATCGGGGCACCTTCGAGAATATCGGGCAGGCCCGCTGTCTAGCCCGATTGGCGGTGCGGATAAAGTCAAATCCCCGGGTCAAAACCCCAGGCGGCGTCTCAGCCTCGTCCGGTCAATCGACGCCGGCCTCGATCGCCGCCATGTCGTCGTCGGACATCCCGAAATGATGCCCGATCTCGTGGATCAGGACGTGGCGGACGATGTGGCCGAGGCTCTCGTCGTGTTCGGCCCAGTAATCCAGGATCGGACGACGGTAGAGCCAGATCATGTTGGGCAGGCGGGGCAGATCGTCATTGCTGCGGAACGGCAGTCCGGTGCCCTGGAACAGGCCGAGCAGGTCGAACTCGCTCTCGGCCTCCATCTCGTCGAGCACCTCCTCGGTCGGGAAGTCGTCGACCCGCATAACGACGCCCTCGCACATGGTGCGGAAATGGTCGGGCAGACGCTCGAACATCTCATGCGCCATGGCTTCCATGTCGGCAAGCGAGGGGGCTTTCAGATCTGTCCACATTGCCGCCTTCTAGCCCGGCATTGATCGTCTTGCATCCTGGTTCTATGACATTTGTCGCGGTCGCCGTTGACGCGGGAAGCGAAAACGGCGACCGTCTCGACGCGCGATTTGGGTTTTGGGGGACGCATGAGACGGATGTCGATGATGCTGGCCGGGACGGCGCTGGCGGCGACGGTCGTGATCTCGATCTCTGCCGGAGCAAAGGCCGAGCAGAGGCCTTCCGCGCAGCTCCGAATGGCCGAGAGTGATGCGAGCACCGATATCTCGGCGCAGCGTCGACTGAAGCGCATTCCCATCTACCCCCGCGAGGAGGGGCACTGGCAGCCGGACGTGGCGCCACGCTACAATCCGGGGCCGAATGCGGTGCGCGTGTGCGACGCGAATTATGTCCAGGAGCACCGGCCGAGCGGAACCGTCATCGTGCCGCATATGAGCTGCTATTGGCGACGCGGCTGACTGTCGGCCTGGGTGTCGCGAGCTTCGCGTCGTGGCCTGCGGGAATGGCGTCGGCTGACGTGCGCGAGCGCGGCGCCGTTAGCATCGTGACCGTGGCCATCGTGACACAGTGCCGATATGTCGCGCGACGCGGCGGAACCGCCGAGCGTTGCCGGCATTCTGCTCGTGGCGCAGGTCTTCATGTCCCATACACGTCGCTCGTTCGAGATTGATCTGCGTCGCGCTGCGGCGGCCGCCATCAGCCAATTGGCAAGGCGGCGCACGGTGCCCGACGTGATGTCAGGCGATCCAAGGAGAAGTTCATGACTGTGACGAAGCTGTTGGGCATCGCGGCGGTTGGCGCCGTTCTGGCGCTGGCTGCGCCGGCCGAACGCGCGCAGGCGCTGTCGCTCATCAATCCCGGTGCCGCGACAGCGGTGCAGCAGGGCGCGACACAGGAAACCACTCAGGCCCATTGGCACGGCCGCCGCCATTGGCACCCGCGGCGCCATTACTATCCCCGGCATCACTGGCGTCCGCATGGCTGGCACCGCCATCACGGCCGCTGGTGAGCCATGAGTTCCGGCGCTGCCGGGCCATGATCGACATCAAACAGGCCCGCGCTGCGGGCCTGTACGCTGATGGTGGGCTGGCAATGGGGTGTGCCATGAAAGCATCCATCAGCAAAACCTGGCTTGGAATCGGCATCGTCACGGTGGCGATGTTGCTTGCAAGTTCCGCCGCGACCTCTCCTGCCGTGGCCGCTACCGCTGACCAGGCATCGAGCCGAGCTGCAACTGCGACGGATTTCACCGCAGGTCGGCAGCTCTGTCCGCGGAAGCCCGGCGGGTCGACAACGACAGTACCACACTACTATGGCCGTCCCACGGAGTATGCGCCGGCCTATCCACCGGGCCCGTTGGTGCTGTTCACGCCGATGTTCGATTGAAGCGTGATAGCGGCCTCCGACGGTGCGCAATGGGCGTCCGATCGGTGGAGTGTGTGAAGGAACGAGTCTTTCGCGACGCTGCAGGGCAGGGTCCGTCGACTAACGACGGCAACGCATCCTCTCGCGTCGTGCCGCGACGCCACGCCGCAGATGCGCGCACGCCGTGCATCATCAGCGTACATCATTCATGCCGCATTCACGTCGCTATCTCTACGTTCATGTTGGGGGCGCGCCAATCCACCGATCGGACGACCAGCATCGGCGCTGCATGGGTCCATCGTTGCACAGCATTCAGGGAGAAGGGACCATGATGAGGATGAAAGACCAGCGGGCTGGTCTTGCTCGTCGCCTCAGTGTTGCGGCGGCAGCTTTGTTTGTATTAGCGGGTGCGGCCGGCCGGCCGGCGCTTGCGATGTCGCCAGTCAGCGCTCTGCCCGCGCCACAGGCGCCGTCCAACGCGATGACGGTCCAGGTGCGTGGCCCGGGTGGCGGTGGCGGCCATGGCGGCGGCGGTGGCCATGGTGGCGGTGGTGGTTTCCACGGAGGTGGCGGTGGTGGTTTCCACGGCGGCGGTGGTGGCGGCTTCCACGGCGGCGGCGGTGGCCCGGCCTTCCATGGCGGCGGCGCGATGTTCAGAGGCGGTGGTGGTCCGGCCTTTCATGGTGGCGGCGGTCACGCCTTCGGAGGTGGTGGCCCGCGTCCTGTGTTCCACGGTGGTGGTCCCGCGTTTCACGGTGGCGGAGGTCCGCGGCCGATGTTCCATGGCGGCGGCTATCACCGTCCGCACTATGCCTATCGGCCGTACTTCCACCATCATCGCCGTCACTTCTACGGCTATCGAAGCTACTATTATCCGACCTACACGACAGGCTACTATTATCCTCACCGCCGCTGTCGCGTCGTCTGGACCTATCATGGGCCGCGTCGCATCTGCCACTATCGGCATTGGCCGCGGCATCATTGGTACGGCCATCACCGGTACCACCATCGTCATCACCGCCACTACTACTGACGACGATGAGATCGTGAACGAAACATGGAAGGACGCCCGACGGCGTCCTTCTCTCGTTTCGGCAGTGTGACTCGGCGGCTGCCGTTCAGAGCCAGTCCTTGAACTGCCAGTTCTTCATGGTCAGCTTCCAGGGCACCAGCGTTTCCAGGCGCCACTTTGCAAAGCGCCCGGGCGGCCAGTTCGACAACCGCCGCTCCTCTTTCGGTGCTTCGGGCTTGGCGATGATCTTGGCCGGCGGCGTTCGCCGACGCTGACGCGTCGCGTCACTGATGAGGTCGACGAATTCCGGCTTGTTGGCCATCACAGGCTCCCGACACGTTCCCTCTCAGACGCAGCGTGCATCTGGCGGTAGAATTGTGCGTGACGAGGTTTAAGAAGCTCTTGTCGAGCTGCGTCGACGTTTAGAAAAAATGACGACGCGGCGGCTTCGTCGAAACCACCGCGTCGTCGCAGAGCGGCCGCCGTGCAGCTTTGCTGCAGCAGCGAGATGAGAAGCTTAGCGCCAGTCCCTGACATCCACGAAGTGGCCGGCGATCGCGGCCGCCGCAGCCATCGCGGGCGACACCAGATGGGTGCGGCCCTTGAAGCCCTGGCGTCCCTCGAAGTTGCGGTTCGAGGTCGAAGCACAGCGCTCTTCCGGCGCCAGCTTGTCCGGGTTCATCGCAAGGCACATCGAGCAGCCCGGCTCGCGCCATTCGAAGCCGGCCTTGATGAAGATCTTGTCGAGACCCTCGGCTTCCGCCTGCTCCTTGACGAGGCCCGAGCCCGGCACCACCATCGCATTGACGTGGCCGCTGACGGTCTTGCCTTCGGCGATCTTGGCGGCGGCGCGCAGATCCTCGATGCGGCCGTTGGTGCAGGAGCCGATGAAGACGCGGTCGAGC
>JBARNF010000929.1:0-5397 GCA_049802835.1 Bradyrhizobium sp. | reverse complement strand
CGACGATGACCGGCGGCGACTGGCCTACGCCGTCGTCAGCGAGCGCGTGAAGCAGCATAGCGCCTCGATTCAGATCATCGCCGACGGCGATCATCGCTGCCGCATGATCTGGATCACCGACGTGCTGCCGCACGAGATCGCGCCCTATATCGCACAGCAGATGGAGCTCGGCGGGCGCACGATGCAGGACACGTTGGGCAGGCTGCGGGCGTAGCGGCTCAGCCGATGCGCGGCGACGGCTGCGAACCAGAGCTGAGCCCGGCCACCAGCACGGCCGGGCGCAGCTGCAGCGCGGCCGGCTTCGGGCCCCAGCGGGTGAGCACGACGCTGGCAAGCGTCAGCACGCCGAGCAGCACCATCGACGCCGCCGCCAGCATGAAGAAATCCGACTCCGTCGCGGCATGACGCAGCAGATAGCTCCCGCCCGCGGCAATGAAGATGAGCCGCACCGTCTGCGCCAGCACCGGGCCGATCACCTTGGCCGCGCCTTGCGAGGAGAAATACATCGAGATCGCCAGGCCGATGAAGGCATACATCGGCGCTGCGATCCGCAAGTAATGGGCGCCGGCTGCGCGCGCGCTCTCGTCCTGAGTGAAGATGTCGACCCACAATTGCGGAAAGATCGCGATCAGCGTCGATAGCGCGCCGACCGACACGAATGAGACGACGCCTGCCAGCCAGGCGATCCGGCGGGCGCGCGCAATTCGTTCCGCGCCGATCGCCATCCCGACCATCGGCACCGAGGCCATGCCGACGGAGAACGCAACGGTGGTCATCATGAACTCGAGCCGCGCACCGATGCCGTAGCCGGCGAGCACCGCCGTGCCGAAGCTCGCAAGCATGTGCGTGAAGATCGCGATCGACAGCACCGATTGCAGGGGTGAGAAGCAGGCGATGGCGCCGACCTTGAGGATGTCGGCGAACATCGCGCGGCTGATCTGCAGGCCGCGCAGCTTCGGACGCACGCGGGCGCGGCCGGAGAACAGGTACCAGCCCATCACCGAAATGCTGACGCAGAACGCCAGCAGCGCGCCGGCTGCAACGCCGCGCATGCCGAATCCCAGACCCAGGCTCAGCGTCCCGCCGAGCACGATCTGCAGCAGCGCCGAGTTCAGGATCAGGAACGACGGCAGCTTCATGTTGCCGGTGCCGCGCAGGATGCCGGCCATCGAGTTCATCAGCCAGGGCAGCACGGCGCCGCCAAAGAAGATCTGCAGGTAGGCCGTGGCGTGGTCCAGCACCGCGCCGCGGCCGCCGAGCACTTCGAGCAGGCCGGGGCCGAACACGAGCATGCCGACCATGAAGGTCGCGCCGAACGTCAGCGCGATCAGCAGCGCGTGCGAGGCGAGCGTCGAGGCCCGCTCGGTGTCGCCGGCGCCGAGCGCCCGCGCGATTGCGGAAGCCACGCCGCCGCCCATGGCGCCGCCGGACATGGTCATGGTCAGGATCACCAGCGGGAATACCAGCGCCATCGCCGCCAGCGCCTCGATGCCGAACCGGCCGATATAGGAGGTCTCGGCGATGACGACGCAGGTGCCGGCCGTGTTCGCGATGATGTTCGGCCACGCCAGCGACAGCAGCGTGCGCAGGATCGGTCCGTCCGCGAGCGCATTCCGCACCGGCTTTGCGACGTGCGGCAACGACCGTCCCTCACCGACTGGACTATCGGCCAAGCCGATCTCGGACATGTTCACTCCCCGCCGGCCGCGCGCGTCGCAGCAGCTCTTATCGTTCGCCTGATCGTTCGGCCTTCCTAGCACACTGCCCGAGCGAGCCCCGTGCGGCAGACGCATTGGGGGTGCGCGGTCAGCGCGCAGCCGCAGCTAGAGGCGGAAGTGCTTGGAGAGCTTCAGGCCCTGGGCCTGGTAGTTGGAGCCGATGCGGCTGCCATACATCGCGTTCGGTCGCGCCAGCATCTTCTCATAGACGAGGCGGCCGACGATCTGGCCGTGCTCGAGGATGAACGGCACCTCGCGCGAGCGCACCTCCAGCACGGCGCGCGACCCCTGCCCGCCGGCGCCCGCATAGCCGAATCCGGGATCGAAGAAACCCGCGTAGTGGACGCGGAATTCGCCGACCAGGGGATCGAACGGCACCATCTCCGCAGCGTAGTCCGGGGGCACCTGCACGGCCTCCTTCGAAGCCAGGATATAGAACTCGCCGGGATCGAGGATCAGGCTGCCGTCGGAACGCGCCTTGATCGGCTCCCAGAACTCCTCGATCGCATAGCCGGCGCGGCGGTCGATATCGACGACACCGGTGTGGCGCTTGGCGCGGTAGCCGACATAGCCATTGGCATTGGCACCGGACAGATCGACCGACAGCGCGACGCCGCCGGCGAGATCGGCATCGTCGCGATCGACCAGCCGCTCGGCCCGATGCAGCGCGATCAGTTCGTCCTCCGACAGCACCGCATCGCGATAGCGAAAGCGGACTTGCGAGAGGCGCGAGCCCTCGCGCAACAAGACCGGAAACGTCTTCGGGCTGATCTCGGCGTAAAGCGGACCGTGATAGCCGGCGCCGATCATGTCGAAGCGGCGGGTGCCGTCAGCGATCACGCGTGTGAACACGTCGAGCCGCCCGGTCGAGCTCTTCGGGTTCGCCGCCGCCACGATGTCCTTCGGCAGCGCCAGGCTCTCCAGCAGCGGCACGATGTAGACGCAGTTGGTCTCGAGCACCGCACCGTCGGCGAGCGAGAACTCGTGCAGCTTCAATTCGTCGATGCGCTCGGCGACGGTCGATCCCGGCCCGGGGAGAAAGCTCGCCCGCACGCGGTAGGCGACGTCGCCGAGCCGCAGATCCAGACTCGCGGGCTGGATCTGGCTCTCGACGAAATCATAGGCGGGGATGATCAGGCCGGCCTCTGCCATCGCCACGATCATGCGGTCGGGCAGGATGCCATGGGCGTCGGGGCTAAGCGAAAACGGCAAGACCTGATCCTTTGCAGGCGAACACACGACGCCTGAGCCAATATAGGGTCTTTTTACCGGTTATCCGATGGCCGCCTTGACGGAAAGGTCAAGGACGACTATGAGCACCACTTATCCCGTGGTGATTTGAGCCGGCCGGCTTGCAGCCACGTTAAATAAGTCGCTAAACAGGCCGGGGACGATTGTGATCCCGGCCTTGAGGTTTTGTCCCAGGCCGGTTTTTTTGTGCCCACCGCCAAGCGGTGGTCACGATGGAGGTCACATGTCGAAGTCCCCCGCGAAGTCGCCGGCGTCGCCGGCCCATTATCGCCCTGAAACCCGCCTGGTGCATTCCGGCACCTTGCGTTCCGAATTCGGCGAGACCGCCGAGGCGCTCTACCTCACGCAAGGGTTCGTCTACGCCACCGCAGAGGAGTGCGAGGCGCGGTTCAAGGGCGAGGATCCCGGCTTCATCTATTCGCGCTTCTCCAATCCCACGACGGCGATGTTCGAGCGCCGCATGATCGAGCTCGAAGGCGCCGAGGCCTGCCGCTCCGCGGCGACCGGCATGGCCGCCGTCACCACCGCGATCCTGGCGCCGTTGCGCGCCGGCGACCATGTCGTCGCCGCGAAAGCGCTGTTCGGCTCGTGCCGCTACGTGGTCGAGGATCTGCTGCCGCGCTACGGCATCGAGTCAACCTTGATCGACGGGCTCGATCTCGACCAGTGGCAGAAGGCCGTCAGGCCGAACACCAAGTCGTTCTTCCTTGAGAGCCCGACCAATCCGACGCTCGACGTGCTCGACATTGCCGCGATTGCCGAGATCGCGCACGCCCATGGCGCGCGGCTGATCGTCGACAACGTGTTCGCGACCCCGATCTGGCAGAGCCCGCTCGCGCTCGGCGCCGACGTCGTGGTCTATTCCGCCACCAAGCACATCGACGGCCAGGGCCGCTGCCTCGGCGGCGTGATCCTGTCGTCGGAAGCGTTCATCGCCGAACACATCCACAACTTCATGCGCCAGACCGGCCCGTCGATCTCGCCGTTCAACGCCTGGGTCCTGCTCAAGGGCCTCGAGACGCTCGCCGTGCGCGTGCGCGCGCAGACCGAGACTGCGGGCAAGGTCGCGGACTTCCTCGCCGCGCATCCGAAGATCTCCAGGCTGATCTATCCCGGGCGCGAGGACCATCCGCAGGCCGCAACCGTGCGCAAGCAGATGCGCGCCGGCTCGACCTTGGTGGGCTTCGAGGTCAAGGGCGGCAAGGCCGCCGCGTTCCGCACGCTCAACGGCTTGAAGCTCGCGCGCATCTCCAACAATCTCGGCGACGCCAAGACGCTGGTCACCCATCCCGCGACGACGACGCATCAGCGCCTGGCGCCGGAAGCGCGCGCCGAGCTCGGCATCAGCGAGGGCTTCATCCGCTTCTCAGCGGGGCTCGAGCATGTGGACGATCTGATCGAGGATCTGGACGCGGCCTTGGCGGCAGCATAGCGAATGGCGAGCGGGGAGTAGCGAGGAGAGAGCGGAATAGCGTCATCCGCTACTCGCCACTCGCGGCACGCCTCGTCGATCGAGATCCCGGGTTCGCTCGCGCTGCGAGCGCCCCGGGATGACGCCTTCGGCGTCACATCGGCCGAAACGTCAGCAGGTCCGCCGGCGCGTTGGTGCCGAGCTTGATCTGGCCGACGGAACGAATGATGTCGTCGCCGAGCAACTGGGCGAAGCAGGCATAGCCCCAGTCGCTCATGTGCAGTCCATCGGCGATCACGAACTCGTTCATCGGAATATCCTGGCGCTCGTGCCAGTCGCGCATCACCTCGAAGCGCGGGAAGATGCCGGCGTGATGCAGCTCGGCGATGCGGCCGAGCAGCTTGTTCATGCGGCCGGCACTCTCCTGCCGCTCGTTGACACGCGGTGAGTACTGCAGGTCGACCAGCACGACGTCGGAGGCCGCGGCCTGAATCTTGGCGACACCGTCGTCGACCAGCTTGGCCGTCTCAGCCGGATCGAGATCGCGCAGCACGGCGTTGGTGCCGACCTGCCAGATCACCAGATCGGGATGACGATCGATCACCGACGTCTCCAGCCGCTTGATCATCTCCGGCGCATCCTCGCCGCCGACGCCGGCATTGATGACGCTGATATCGGCCATCGGATATTGCCGGCGCAGCTGCGCGGCGAGCCGGTTCGGATAGGTGTAGTCCGGCGCGCTCGCGCCAAAGCCCTGCGTCGATGACGAGCCGAACGCGACGATCACGACCGGCAGGCCCGAGGCGAGCTTGTTGGCGACATGCGGCAGCGAGATGAAGTTCTTCTTCGCGACGCCCTTCGGCGGCAGGCACGGCACGCGGTTGAAGATGTCGGAGGCGGATTTTGCGACCTGCTTGACCTTGTCGATCGCCCGCTCCGTGAAGCCTTTCTGCGGCGGCGTCGCAGCAGCGGATTGCGCAGCCGCGGGCGTAGCGGGCCCCGACTGAGGGCTCGTCG
>JBARNF010000928.1:0-17688 GCA_049802835.1 Bradyrhizobium sp. | reverse complement strand
TCTTCGAGGTGCGCATGAAGCACGAGTTCCACGAGCTGCACCGCGAGATCTGGCCGACGCTGAAGGCCGAGGTCGAGAAGACCTACACGCAGGCGGAGACGGTGTGATGGCGCGTTGGGGTTCGGCTGTCCGCCAGGCGCTCGGTTCAGACTCCCCTCCCCCTTGCGGGGAGGGGTCGGGGGTGGGGGTCCACGGAAAGACTTCCCGTGTGGACCCCCCACCCCGACCCTCCCCCGCAGGGGGGGAGGGGGCGCACCGATTGCGAGGCGCGCTTCCCGCCCACGCCATCCACAGCGAGGCAGTGTGATGTCGCGTCTCGGTCTGTTCGCGCTGCAACTGCTCGTCGCCATCATCGCGCTCGCGCTGTGGCAGCTGCTCGCCACCGTACCGGTGTTCGGACGCATCTGGCTGCCGCCGTTCTTCTTCTCCAACCCGGTCGACGTGTTCGTCCAGGTCGTGAAATGGTTCGCGACCGGCGCGATCTGGAAGCATCTCGCGATCACCCTGTGGGAATCGATCCTGGCCTTCGCCATCGGCTCGCTGGGTGGCGTGCTGGTCGGCTTCTGGTTCGCGCGCAAACCCCTGATCGCCGCGGTGTTCGACCCCTACGTCAAGATGGCCAACGCGCTGCCGCGCGTGGTGCTGGCGCCGATCTTCACGCTGTGGCTGGGCTTAGGCATCTGGTCCAAGGTCGCGCTCGGCGTGACGCTGGTGTTCTTCATCGTGTTCTTCAACGTCTATCAAGGCGTCAAGGAGGTTTCGACCGTGGTGCGCGACAACGCCCGCATGCTCGGCATGAGCGAGCGGCAGCTGATGCGCCATGTCTATTGGCCGTCGGCGCTGTCGTGGATGTTCTCCTCGCTGCATACATCCGTGGGCTTCGCCGTGGTCGGCGCCGTGGTCGGCGAGTATCTCGGCTCAGCAGCCGGTCTCGGCTATCTGATCCAGCAGGCCGAAGGCGTGTTCGACGTCGCCGGCGTGTTCGCCGGCATGTTCGTGCTGTCGGCGTTCGTCATCCTGATCGACATCTGCGTCACGCTGGTGGAGCGGCGGCTCCTGGTATGGCGGCCGGATGCCGCGGAGGGACGATGATGGGCGCGGTGCCGCCACACCCACACCTGTCGTCCCCGCGAACGCGGGGACCCATACCGCGTGATTTCGCGGTTGGAACAGTCTGGTCGTCCCGCCTGCCACAAACGACGGCCTGTGATTATGGGTCCCTGCGTTCGCCGGGACGACAGCGGAATATGGGGCGGCCTTCTCAAGCGCACCACGCCGTCCTAATCTGATCGACGACATCAACGGAGGAAACACATGAACAAGATGTTTGGCCGGGTCACCGGCGCGCTGCTCGCGCTGACGCTGAGCACCGGTCTCGCCACGGCCGCAACCAAGGTCACGATCGCGATCGGCGGCGGCGCCTGCTTGTGCTATCTGCCGACGGTGCTGGCCAAGCAGCTCGGCGAGTACGAGAAGGCCGGCCTCGATGTCGAGCTGGTCGACCTCAAGGGCGGCTCGGACGCACTGAGGGCCGTGCTCGGCGGCAGCGCCGACGTCGTCTCCGGCTATTTCGACCACTGCGTCAATCTCGCGGCCAAGAAGCAGGAGATGCAGTCCTTCGTGGTCTATGACCGCTATCCCGGCCTCGTGCTGGTGGTGGCGCCGTCGCACAACAAGGAGATCAGCTCGATCAAGGATCTGGCCGGCAAGAAGGTCGGCGTCAGCGCGCCGGGCTCCTCGACCGACTTCTTCCTGAAGTACATGTTGAAGAAGAACGGCGTCGAGCCCACGGCGACCGCGGTGATCGGTGTCGGTCTCGGCGCCACGGCCGTGGCCGCGATGGAGCAGGGCCAGATCGATGCCGCCGTGATGCTCGACCCCTCGGTGACCGTGCTGCAGGGCAATCATCCGGACCTGAAGATCCTCAGCGACACCCGGACCCAGCACGACACGCTGGAGGTGTTCGGCGGCGAATATCCCGGCGGCGCGCTGTACTCGACGGCGGCCTGGATCGCCGGCCACGACAAGGAGACGCAGGCGCTGACCAACGCCATCGTGGCGACGCTGGCGTGGATCCACGCGCATACGCCGGAAGAGATCATGGCGAAGATGCCGGATGAGCTCGTCGGCAAGGACAAGGCGCTCTATCTTGCCGCGCTGAAGAATACGATCCCGATGTATTCGCAGACCGGCAAGATGGACCCGAAGGGCGCGGATGCCGTGCTCGCCGTGTTCTCGACCGGCTCGCCCGAGGTCGCCAAGGCCAATGTCGACGTCAGCAAGACTTTCACCAACAAGTTCGTCGAGCAGGCCAAGGGCACGACCGGCACGAGCACGAAGTAGCGGATGACCGAGGTCGTCATCCACCGCGTCACCACGCTCGACCTCAAGGTCGAGCCGTGGGACTGGCCGTTTTCAGTGCAGCGCCGCGCCGAGATCGACGCACATTTCGCCGACAATCAGCGCGAGAAGCCGGCGTTGTGGAACGGCCGCATCCTGCTCGGTCGCGACGCTGTGTTCCTGGAGGGGCGGCTGCAGGCCAGCTATTTCGAGACCGACTTTGCGAGCCTGCTGGCGTGGCGCGACTGGGGCTATCCCGACCGTGCCGTGTTCAACGGCTTCGGCATGGGCGCTCTTCGCGCGGCCGACGGCGCGTTCGTGCTCGGCGAGATGGGCGTGCATACGGCCAATGCCGGGCGGCTGTATTTCCCGGCCGGCACGCCTGATCTCGCCGACGTCAGCAACGGTGCGCTCGATCTCGCCGCCAACGTCGCACGCGAGGTCGAGGAGGAGACCGGGCTCACGCCGGCGGACTATCGCGCGTCGGCGCATTGGGACTGCGTCGTGACCGGCGCCTCGATCGCGCTGATGCGCGTGCTCGACGCGCCCGAGGATGGCGATGTCCTGCAGCGCCGCATCGAGGCTAATCTCGCCACGCAGGACGAGCCGGAACTCTCGGCGATCAGGCTGGTTCGGAGCAGGGGCGATCTGACGGCAGCGATGCCGCGTTTCGTCACCGCCTTCCTGGAGACTCAGTTCAGCGACGCAGGGCCATCCGCATGAGCAAGAAAGCGCGCACGCTCGCCAGCGAGCTCGACCATTTCATCTCGCCGTTCCGGATCGATGGCGGTCACAAATTTCATCTCAAGTCGCACAAGACCAAGGTCAAGGGCGGCCTCGACAAGGAGCAGGGCGAGGCCATCATCGAGCAGAACCGCAAGCGCCTCGCCGACTTCCAGGAGAAGCTCTACGCGCAGGACCGCTGGTCGGTGCTGGTGTTGCTGCAGGGCATGGACGCCTCGGGCAAGGACAGCGCCATCAAGAGCATCTTCGAGGGCGTCAATCCGCAGGGCTGCGAGGTGACCTCGTTCAAGCAGCCGACGTCAAAGGAGCTCGACCACGATTTCATGTGGCGCAGCGCCATCGCGCTGCCGGAGCGCGGCCGGATCGGCATCTTCAACCGCTCCTATTACGAGGAATGCCTGGTCACGCGCGTGCATCCGGAGATCCTCAAGGCCGAGAAGCTGCCGCCAAGGCTCGTCACCAAGAACATCTGGCGCGAGCGCTTCGAGGACATCTCCGCCTTCGAGCGCTATCTCGCGCGCAACGGCACAATGATCCTGAAGTTCTTCCTCAACATCTCCAAGGAGGAGCAGCGCGCGCGCTTCCTCGACCGGCTGGAGGAGCCTTCGAAGAACTGGAAGTTCTCGATGGGCGACATCACCGAGCGCGCGCGCTGGCACCGCTATCAGGCGGTCTATCAGGATATCGTGCGGCACACCTCGACGCCATCAGCGCCGTGGCACGTCGTGCCGGCCGACCACAAATGGTTCGCCCGCGTCGTGATCGGCTCGACCATCGTCGCCGCGCTCGAAAGTCTCGACCTGCATTTCCCGCGCGTCGATCCGGCGTCGCTCGAGGAGTTCAAGGCGGTGCGCAAGGCGCTGGAGAGCGAAGGCAAGGACGGCAGGAAGAGCGGCGGGTGAGGGCAGGCTGAGGCGCGAAGCCGCACACACACTCTCGCGCGCCCCGGAATGACGGAGGAGAGAGCGTTTGATGTAAATCAGGAGTGAGCACCAGGAAGGATGCTCTCCACTCGCTTCCCAGCCTCCGCCACCACGATCACGCCGCGCCGGCCTGCCGCTGGTCGGCGGCGTCCATCGCCAGGAACTGCCGCGCGAAATCGGCCGCCGGCATCGGCCTGCCGAAATGATAGCCCTGGCCGTGCTCGCAGCCGAGCCGGAGCAGGAAGTCGGCCGTGGCCTGGTTCTCGATGCCTTCCGCGATCACCGACAGCCCGAGCTGCTTGCTGAGGCTCACGGTCGAGCCGACGATCGCGGCGTCGTCGGCCTGCGTCAGCACGTCGCGAACGAAGGAACGGTCGATCTTGAGGCCGTCGAGCGGAAACTTCTTCAGGTAGCTCAGGCTCGCATAGCCGGTGCCGAAATCATCGAAGACGAGGCTGACGCCGAGCGCCTGCAGCCGGTTGAATGTCTGGAGCACGCCGGGCTCGTCGTGCAGCAGGATGTCCTCGGTCACCTCGAGCTCGAGCAGGCCCGGCGACAGGCCCGTCACCGTGAGCAGCTCGCTGACGAAGGCTGCAAGGTCGCCCGACTGGAACTGTGACGGCGACAGGTTGACGCCGACGCGGATGTCGTGGCCGTCGAGCTGCCATTCCCGCGCCTGCTGGCAGGCGGTCGCCATGACCCAGCTCGCAACCGCTTCGGACAGCGGCGAGGTGTTGACGACAGGAATGAAATCGCCGGGGGGCACCAGGCCGCGGCTCGGATGACGCCATCGGATCAGGGCCTCTGCACCGATCACGCGGCCGCTCAACAGGTCCACTTGCGGCTGGTAGAACAGCTCGAATTCCTTGCGCTCGACGGCGAGCGCAAGCTCGGCCTCCAGGGTCAGCCGCTGCTCGAGCTCGTGGCGGATCGCGGCCTCGAAGATCACGTGGCGGCCCCGCCGGTCCGTCTTCACGCGACAGAAGGCGAGGTGGGCGTTGCTGAGCAGTTCGTCCGCAGTCTGTCCGCCTTCGGGATGAACTGCCGCGCCGAGGCTGATCTTGACGCGCTGGTGCCGCGCGCCCGTCTCCAGCGGTGCGTCGAACACGCGCGACAGTTGCTCGGCAAGCTCGGTCACGGTGCCGCCGATCGCGGAGCAGGGAATGGCTATGGCGAACTCGTCTCCGCTGAGCCGGGCGACGCAGCCCATGCTGCTGATCTGAGCCCGCAGCCGCTCGGCTGCCGCGCAAAGAACGCGGTCGCCATAGGCGTGTCCGAGCATGTCGTTGATGTGCTGGAAGCCGTCGAGGCCGATGACCAGCAGCGCGACATGGTCGGAGGCGGCATCGGCCGCAGCGATCATGGCTGCGAGCTCGGCCTGCAGCGTGTTGCGATTGATCAGCGCGGTCAGCGTGTCGTATTCGGCGAGGTAGCGGATGCGCTCGGCCTCGCGCTTGCGCACCGAGATGTCGCGCAGGATCACGCCATATTGCAGGCCGTCGGCGCCATGCCAGGCGGAGAAGCTCGCCTCAACCGGAAACACCTCGCCATCCTTGCGGCGGCCTTCGAACTCGACGGTCGCCCCGCCGGGCAGCAATGTCGCCGGCAATGCGGCCTCCTGCTGCGGAAACAGATGGTCGGTCCCGAAGCCATCGGCATGCAGCCGTGCGAACGGCTGGCCGATGATCTCGTCCACGCCGTAGCCGAAGATTGCGACCGCGCCGGGATTCCAGACGGTGATCCGTTTGTCCTGGTCGGTGCACACCAGCCCGTCGCCGATCGACATTGCGATCCGCTCGAAGCGGCTCTCGGCGACGTGCCGCAGCAGGCCACGGAAGTCGATCTCGTCGAGCGCGGTCGCCGTGAGATAGGCAACGAGTGCGATCTGCAGCAGCGAGGTGTCGAGCACCAGGGCATAGCGGTCGTGCAGCACCAGCGCGACCGCCTCGATGCCGATGCTCAGAAACGCGATCAACAGGCCGCGCCGCGCCGCAGAAAGATGCCGCCAGCTCGCCAGCATGATCGCGACGATCAGCAGCAGGCCGGCCACCGTGACCGCGGTCGTGGTCGTGAGCAGGGTGCGATGCTGAATGATTGTTTCAGCCGCCAGCGCCTGCAGCACGACGCCGGGCAGAACGCGGCCGTTCGGCACGCTGTAATAGTCACCGAGCTCGATGGCGGTCGCGCCGACGATCACCCGCTTGTCCTTGAGTTGGGCCAGCGCCGCAGCGTCGCCGCGGAGCACGTCGACATACGACACCCTCGGCAGCGACGACGGATCTATGCTGTAGTCGACCAGGAACGAGCTGTCCTTGACCGCATCGCTGCCGGCGAGGAACGCTCCCATCGACTGCAGGAATGTTTTCCCAAGGCCGTTCTCAAAGTATTCGCCGAAATCGTAGCTTCTGACGCGACCGTCCCGTGCCACCTCGATGTTCACGAACGCCGACCATGCCAGCTGTTCGAATTGCGGCAACGGCCGGTTGACGTGAATGGCGGCTCCCTTTCCGGCCGCGTTGAGCTGCTTGAAGACCGGCAGCACGACCGAGCCCTTGGCATTTTGCAGCGCGTTCAGGAAGGCCTGATCGGAGGCCGCATCTGACGGCGTGCTGAAATCGACATCGAGGGCGACGTCGCGGACGCCAGCGCGCTGCAGCTGTTCCAGCAGGCGCGCATGATATGTCCGCGGCCACGGCCAGACGCCGATCGCCTCGATCGAGCGCGGGTCGATGGCGACGACCGCGATCTCGCCGCTGGCGGGGCGCGCATCCAGCCGAAAGCGCAGATCGACGAGTGCGTTGCTGAGCAGCTCGTAGCTGCCGGACAGGCCGACCGTCAGCAGCGCAACGACGACCAGAATATGCGGCATGAACCGCCTGAACATGCCCCCTCCCAAATGCCCGCGTGCCAAGGCTTACGCCCGCTTTCGCAATCCCAAACTCAGCTCGGCTCCAACTGCAGTTGTCATCAGCAGCCCTTGCAGCCTCCGCTCGCCGCATGACGAAACGTGACGCTTAAGACGGTCACATCAATTCTTGTTGTGGCCGTAGGCGTTGCCGTGGCCGCTGTTGCCATTGCCATTGCCATTGCCATTGCCATGGCCACTGTTACCGCTATTGCCGCCGTTGCCGTTGCCGTTGCCGCCGTTACCGCTGTTGCCGTTACCGCCGCCGTTTCCGTTGTTGCCGCCACCGTTGCTCTTGCCGCCGCTGCTGCCATTTCCACTGTCGCCGCCGCTATTGATCGCGGCGAGGCTGGGGGTGGCCGATGCGGTCGGCGAACCGATCGCGGCGGTGATGGCGGCTGCCACCGAGGAATCTCCCGACGTGCCGTTGCTCGTCGCCGAGTTGCTGGGCGTGTTGCCGTTGCCGCCTCTCGCCTCACTCCAGGCGGTGCTGCGCCCGGAGCCGCCGGAGGCCGCGTGGGCGCCATGGGCGAGGCCGCGCGTCGCCTTCTGGATGTTCAGATTGACCTCGCCGATCGAGGCCGAGATCCGCACGACGTTCGGCTTTGCTGCGACCGAGGTCGCGGAATGCTGCTGCGGGGGGACCGATCCGCCCGGACGCGGGGCGGCGCTATTGGCATTGAGCGCGTGGATCAGGTTGCCCTTCGCCTCGCGCGGTGCATGCAGGCCGTCGCGTGGCACCGGAATCCGGTCGATGGTGGGCGCGCGTGGCCGGCCCTGCTCGATCGGGCTGAAGGCGCCTGCGCCGGACAGGCTGAGGCCGGTTCGTCCGTTGGCAAAGGTGGTGGCAGCCTGGCCGGGCATCACCTGGGCGATCTGGCCGGTCTTGAAATCCGAGACCTGCACCTGGCCACGGCTGACCTCGACCTTGGTGCTGCGGCCGCTGATCGTGACGCTGAACTGCGTGCCCTTCACGACGGCAGCGAGATAAGGCGTCTCGACCTCGAAATGCTGCACGTTGCGCTTCTCGACATCGAGCAGGATCGAGCCGGCGCGCTGCAGGATCGTCGTCGCCATGCCGTCCTTGGCAGCAGCCGGCAGGCCGACCTCCGAGTTCGGCGCGATCACGATGGTTTCGGCGCCGCGCGTCAGCCGCACGCGCCCGCTCGGACCGGTGCGGATCATGTCGCCCGGCTTCAGCTCTTGGTCGCCGCCGAGCGACACCTGTGCTGCCCCCGGGGTCGTGACCCAGACCTCACCCGACGATTTGCCCACCAGCCACGGCTCGCCGTCGGCAGCCAAGGCCGCCGGCGTTGCACCGAGAAGGCAGGCGGCGATCAGTGCCGGTATCAGGAAGCGCTTGGATGACATGGTCCTACTCGCGTCATTGGCGGCTCCTGGAAACTAATCGAAATGTTTCAAGAGACCCTTAGGAGTTGTGACCGTGATTCATTCCCGCATTTACGCTTCATTGACCTTAACAAACTAAGAACAAAACATGGGTCGCCGTTGTGTCACGAGAGTCGGGGGGAGTGCGGATCGGCGCGACAGAGCGACCGCGCCGCACCTGTCCTGCGTGTCCAGTGGAACCCTCGCTGCAGCGACCCTGTCCCTCGCTGTATCCTTGTTCGCGTCGGCCGCCCATGCGCAGCAGGTCAGCCAGCCGGGCTTCGATCCGCGACAGACCGAGAAGTATTTCGACGACCAGCAGTCGCGCTCGGCGCAGCCGGCGCCGCCGCGGCCGCGTGCGCCGCAATTTTCGCCCCAGGATGGTAGCGGCGACCGCAAGCCCTTGTTCACTATGCGCGGCGTCACGCTGACGGGGGCTACGGCACTGCCCGCCGAGCAGCTTGCAGCGAGCTATCAGGCCTATCTCGGCAAGCAGGTCTCGCAGGCCGATCTCGCGGCGATCGCGACCGCAATCAGCGATCAGTATCGCGCCGCCGGCTTTCATCTCAGCCGTGCGATCGTTCCGGCGCAGGACATCAGCAACGGCCGCGTGCGGATCCAGATCATCGAAGGCAGCATTGCCGAGGTGAGCCTGAAGGGCGCCGGCGCGGAGGAGTTCGGCGTTCGGCCGCTGCTCGGCCCCGTGCTCGCTGAACAGCCATCGCGGCTGGCCACCTTGGAACGGCAGCTGCTCCTGATCAATGGCCGCGGCGGCGTCCGCATCGCCGATTCCGCGCTCGAGGAGATCGGCGGCACGACCGGCCGCTTCCGCCTGGTGATCGAACTGCAGACCTGGCACGTCTATGGCTTTGCCGGCCTCGACAATCTGGGCTCGTCGACCGTCGGCCCCTGGCAGAGCTATGCCACGGCCGCGTTCAACTCCTATCTGCTGCCGGGCGACACGCTCACGGCCAACATGTCTACGACCCCAGGCGATTTGCGCCAGCTCGCCTTCGGACGGCTGTCCTACGACGTGCCGGTCGGCACCGACGGCGCGCATATCGGCGCTTCAGCGCTGTACAGCGAAGTGCGGCCTGGCGACGTGAGGCGGCTGTTCAACGACAACACCGTGACCGAGACGTTCGAGCTGCGCGGCGGCATCGCGCCGATCCAGTCGCAGCGCGCCTCGCTCAAGCTGAACCTCGCGGCCGCCTTCAGCGATGTGACCGAGCGCGACGTGTTCGGCCTCTGGTATCGCGATCGCATCCGGACGCTGACGTTCACCGCCGACTATCTCTGGAAGGATGATGTCGGCGGCGACAACTATCTGACGCTTGCCTACCGGCAGGGGCTGAACGCATTCGGTGCGACGCCGCTCGATGATCCCCTGGCCTCCCGCGCCGGCGCGTCGCCTGGCTTCTCGGTCTTCAACGGCTGGTTCGCGCGCTATCAGAAATTGTCGGAGGCCTGGTCGCTGAAGCTCGCGGCCGCCGGCCAGGTTGCCTCCGGTCCGCTGTACAATTCACAGCAGTTCTATCTCGGCGGTCTCTCCTATGGCCGCGGCTACGGCAGTGCCCAGATCAGCGGCGACAATGGCGTGGCCGGCACGTTCGAGGTCCGCTTCGAGCAGACGCCGGACTGGACTTATCTGAAGAGCTACCAGCTCTATGGCTTCTTTGATGCCGGGCTTGCCTGGAACGACGGCTTTCGCCCGTCCGACGGCGTGGCTCTGACCTCGGCAGGGGCGGGCGTGCGTTTCACCTTCCCGAACGACTGGCGCGCCGATCTCGGCGTCGCGTTCCCGCTCGGCTACCGCGCACCCGACAATTCGACGCGCAGCGCACGTCTGCTGTTGTCGTTGTCCAGTACATTGAAGCTGTGCCCGCAGCGCGGGCAGGGCCCCTGCATCTGAGGCGCGGCCTTCCGCTCTCGGTCAGACTGGCTTGCCGTGGCCGTGGAACAGCCGGCCCTTTTCGGTGATCAGCACGATGGCCAGCGCGCTGGCGGTGCAGGCCAGGAAGCCGGTCGCGAACGGCAGTGGCGTGCCGTCAAACGCCTGACCCACCGCCGCGCCGGCGGCCATGCCGAGCAGGGTCGTGATCGAGCCGTATAGTGAGGACGCCGTGCCGGCATTGGCGCGCTGCGGCTCCATCGCCAGTGCCGTGAAGTTCGCGAACATCAGTCCGAACGAGAACATCATCCCGGCCGACAGGGTCATGAACAGCCACAGCGGCAGCATGTCGAGCTGTGCCGCGGTGAAGCTGACGAGCGCAATCACGACGCATCCGATCAGCGCGCCGTGCGAGATGACGCGCATGCCGAGCCGGCCGACCAGCCGGGCGTTGAGGAACCCGGCCACCGCGATGGTCACCGCGATCGCCGCGAACGCCAGCGGGAAATAGTGTCCGAGATGATAGACGCCGGTGAACAGCTGCTGCGACGACAGCACATAGGCGAGCACGGCGCCGAAGATGCCGCTGGCGGCCAGCGCGTAGCCCAGTGTCTGGCGGTTGGTCAGCGTGGCGTGGAAGGCGGCGCCGATCGCGGCGACCGAGAACGGCTTGCGCTCGTTTTCCGGCAGCGTCTCGGGCAGCCGCACCGCGGTCCACAGCAGCGCGACGATGCCGTAGATCGTCAGCACGACGAAGATGCCGCGCCATTGCGTCAGCAGCATCACGGCCTGGCCGAATGCGGGCGCGATGACGGGAATGGCGATGAACACCATCATCGCGAGCGAGACCACGCTCGCCATGCGGCGGCCGGCATAGCAGTCGCGCACGATCGAGGTCGCGATCACGCGCGTCGCGGCGGTGCCGAGACCTTCCAGCGCGCGCGCCAGCAGCAGCAACTCGAACGAGGGGGCCGCGATCGCAAGCAGGCTGGCAACCGCGTACACGACCATGCCGCCGATCAGGACCCGGCGGCGGCCGAAGCTGTCCGACAACGGGCCGATCGCGAACTGGCCGAGGCCGAAGCCGATGACGAAGGCCGACAGCACCGTCTGCAGCCGGTTGGCGACGTCGATATGGAACGAGGCGCCGATGTTCGGCAGCGCCGGCAGCATCATGTCCATCGCCAGCGGATTCAGCGCCATGATGGCCGCGATCACGATGACGAATTCCGTGAAGCCCATCGGCCGGTGGCGGACGATCTCGATGGTGTCGGCACTGGTATCAGCCAAGGCGGGGCCTTCCGTGATGTCTGTAATGCGGGGAATGACGCTCAAGATAAGTATCGGACTTGCTGCGCCGCACAAGGGGCGTTTCGGAATGGCTGGTCACCGGCGCCCGGCCCGCCACTGGCGCAATTGTGACTGCGCGTGACCTGGTGAAATTGCGCCGCTCCGGCCGCAATGGTAACGCCCGTGTGATCGATTGGCGGATCAGCAGCGGATGAAGACCTACAAGATCGTCGTCTATGTGCCCGCAGCGGATGGCGAGGCCGTGCGCCACGCGATGGGCGAGGCCGGCGCCGGGCGTATCGGTAAATATGATTGCTGTTCGTTTACCGTAAGAGGCATGGGCCGGTTTCGCCCGCTCGCCGGGGCCAATCCCACGATCGGTGCGGTCGGCCGGCTGGAGACCGTCGAGGAGGAGCGCATCGAGACCGTCTGCGCCGGGGACAGGCTCGAGGCCGTGATCAAGGCGATCCGCGCAGCGCATCCTTATGAGGAGCCGGCGATCGACGTCTATCCGATCGAGGTGGTCGGTTAGGACGCGCGCTCATTGACGCGAGACCACAACCGTATTGATGCGAGCCGAATAAAGGCCAGGTCGTTGGCTGCGAGCTTGTCATGTCGCGTGCGATCCGGAGACAGTGCCTGATCTTATTGTCGATTTCGCGCTCGCTCCATTTGAGGTTCTCGGGCGCCCTTTGTGAGCTAAAGCAGGAGAGCCAGCTATCCTAGTTTGGCTTGTCAATCTGCCGCCTGATCTCCCCGATGAACGCCGCCAGATTCGGGTCCTCCGGCGTAATGATTACGAGCCTTTCGGCGTAGCCCAGCGCCGCCCTTGCATCGCCTGTCGCGCGGCTGAGCGAAACCAGAGCCGACAGCACATCCCTATCATTGGGATGGCTTTCCAGAGCTTCCTTCAGGACCGTCATTGCCTCGTCGGCTCGCCCGCCGGAATGCAGAGCCACCGCGTAGACATAGATATAGCGTGCGCGACCCGGCTCGAGTTCGGTCGCTCTGCGCAACTCGGCGAGCGCCTCGTCGTGCCGCTTGAGCCGGGTCAAGGTCAGGCCGAGTGCGTGATGCGCGGCCGCGTCGGCAGGTGATGCCGCAAGTGCTCCGCGCAGAACGGTTTCTCCGTCGCCGTCGCGGCCAATTTGGCGATAGAGGTCGGCCAGATTGATGGCGGCCGCCGCATAGTGCGGGCTGAGACTGAGGGCCGCCTTGTACTCGGTCTCCGCGTCCCCGGTCTGTCCGTGCAAGGCCAGGAAGTTTGCCAGTGCGGTGCGGGCCTCGGGCCGTTCGGCATTGGCGCGCTGCGCCGTGATGAATTCGCGTGCCGCCTGATCGAAGCGTGCGCGATCGGGCAGCGGCTGGCTTGCGGTCGGAACGGAAGCGAGCAGCGCGGCCACCCTGATCCGCACGCCGCGCACGGGATCGGTGAGCAGCGGCGAGACCAGCGGCCAAATCTGGCCGGCAGGCACGTTCTCCAGCATGTCCAGCGCGCCGATCCGCACCATGGGATCGGGATCGGCCAGGCCTGCCCGTGCGGTCGCAATGTTCGTCGGAGCGATGCGCGAGGCGAGTTCGCCGAGCGCGCTCGCACGCGCCACGGCCGGCGCGTTCCTGTCCGCGGCCAGAAGGCCAAGCAGCGTGGCGGCGTCGGCCTGGTCGCTGCGTGCTGCGCGGAACGCGGGCCCATAGGTCTGGAAGCCCTTTCGGTCGGGCCCGAACCATTGCTCGATCGCGGCGGCGGCCCATTGCGCCGGCTTGTCGCTGTGGCAGTCGTTGCAGGCGTTCGGGGTCCCCAGCTCGACCGAAAGATCGGGTCGCGGAACGCGGAAGGCGTGATCGTGACGCGGGTCGATCTGCATATAGGTGCGCGCCGGCATGTGGCACGACATGCAGGTCGGCGCCGGATCGGCGCCCGCGTGATGGCGATGCTTCGCATCGGCGTATTTTTCGGACGCATGACATTGCAGGCAAACGCCTTCGCCGGAGACGCGGAGCTTTGCGCCGTGCGGCTCGTGACAATCGCTGCAGGTAACGCCGGCGGCAAACATCTTGCTTTGCTTGAACGGCGTATAGTTATAGGGCTCCTCCACATCGCGGATCTGGCCATCGGCATGATAAGTGGTCCGCGCCAGCGCTTCGACAATATGGGTCTGGGACAGCGACTGGCCGGGTGCCCAGTCCTCGCTGAAGCCGGCACGGCGCGCGTGGCATAGCCCGCACGTCTCGATCTCCTTTCGCAGCGCGGCCGGCGCGGCCGAACGCGTCACATTTCCGCTCCGCGGATCGATCGGCCAGGTGACGCCGCGCCGTTCGTCGAAACGGACCAGCAATCCCTTGCTCGGATCCTCGTGCTTGCCGAACGGCCACCAGCGTTGCTTGTCACGCGCCCAGGCGGCGTGGGCCGAGCCCTGACCGTGACAGGTCTCGCAACCGACGCTGATTTCCGCCCATGTAGTGGCGAAGCGATCCGTCGCGGCGTCGTAATGCTTGCGCAGGCCGGTCGAGTGGCATTCCGCGCACATGAAATTCCAGTTCTGGTTCAGCTTGGTCCAGTGCAGGACGTCGTCGTGCTTGATCTCTTCTCCGGGATGGAGATGGAACCAGCGCTGGCCGCCTTTGTCCCTGGGCCGGCCGTCCCATGCGATCGGCAGCGCCTGGATGCGCCCATCTGGAAATTCAATGAGATATTGTTGCAGCGGATCGACACCGAACGTGTACTTCACCTCGAACACGGCAAGCTTGCCGTCGGGCCCGTCGGTTTCGACCATGAATTTTCCGCCATCGCGGAAGAGGCGGGAATGCACGCCGAAATAGTCGAAGCTCTTGTTGAAATCGCCGAGCACGGTCTTGTCGGTCGCGTGCGCCATCGCGGCCTTGTGCTGCGAAGTATCCCATAATTTGGCTTCTGCCTGGTGGCAGTCGGCGCAGCTTTCGCTGCCCACATAGGTGGCGACGAATGAGGCCTGCGCCGTGGAGGCCGGTCCGCCGGCCTTGAGGAGATGAAAAGCCATGCCGACCGCCAGCACGAGCGCGATCGTGACCGCTACTGCTATCCAGGTCGCGCGCCTGGAGGAGGCCGTTTCGCCGGAAGCAAGCCGATCCTGCGGCGCAGCCGGTGATGGGGCCGCGGCGGATCCCTTCAGCGATCCCTTCGTGCCGGCTTTTGGCCGCCTGCGTGTCAACGCTTGTACCTCACGCCCCAAATTGGTCAGCTTGCGATCAAGCTGCTCCGTCGGCCATTTCCGCCAATGCAGGAATGTCTGCCAAGGTCGCTTGACCTGCATCAAGGCGTTCCTCCCGGAGGCCCCGATGATGAGCTTTCCGGTGGGAGGATGCCAAGATGAAATTATCAATTGTCCTAACAGGGCTGTTGCTGGTGACGGGGTTCGTAGCCGCGAGCACTGAAAGGGCTAGTGCCGTGGTGTATTGTCAGTATGTCGAGTATCCCGTCGGCTGCGTCGTGAGGCCAGGCGTCGTGCTGCGGCCCCGCCCGGTGGCGCGCGCCGTGGTGACCCCAGGCGTGGGCGTGCGGGGAACGCCGATGAATCGAGGCGGGCCGGTCAATCGCGTCGGCAGACGCTAGGATTTTCGCTCTCCTTGAGCCGGTTGGGCTGGCCGAGCGTCATTGCCTGCGCCGATGATCGCGATTTGCGGGCATGATCGTTCCGGCAACGAGAAGCCGTATCAATTGTTTCATTTAAAGGCGGTGATTATGAAGCGAATGAAGTTGGCTATGTTAGCGCTTTCGCTGACGTCGTTGCTCGCAGTTCCGGCGAGCGCCCAGCAGGCGCCTCCGCCCGATACCTTGCTTCCGACCGATCGGACGGTCTTGCCGATCCCCGAACCGGACTATCCGCACAGCACCATACTAGATGCTCGCAACGCAGCGCCGCCGCCGCGGTTCGAGGTCAGGGCTCCGGCCAAGGCCCCCAACGTTCTCATCGTACTGATCGACGACATGGGCTTCGGCCAGTCGAGCGCGTTCGGCGGGCCGATCCACATGCCGACGGTGGAAAACCTCGCCAACGCTGGGCTGCGCTACAACGAATTTCATACCACGGCGCTGTGCTCGCCGACCCGAACCGCGCTGCTCAGCGGGCGCAATCATCATATGAACAACATGGGCTCGATCACGGAGACTGCCACAGCTTTTCCCGGGCAAACCGGACAGCGCCCGAACAGCGTGGCAACGATTGCGGAGATGCTGCGGCTCAATGGTTACAGCACCGCCGCTTTCGGAAAGTCACATGAGACAGCGGCCTGGGAAGTTAGCCCCTCCGGACCGACCGACCGCTGGCCAACCCGTTCGGGCTTCGACAAGTTCTACGGCTTTCTCGGCGGTGAGACGAACCAATGGGCGCCGCTGCTCTATGACGGCATGACCCAGGTCGAGCCGTCGACCGACCCGAACTATCATCTGATGACGGATATGACCAACCATGCGATCGACTGGATGCAGTACCAGAAATCGCTGACGCCCGACAAACCGTTCTTCGTCTATTTCGCGCCCGGCGCGGTGCACGGGCCGCATCACGTCCCCAAGGAATGGATCGCCAAATACAAGGGCAAGTTCGACGCTGGCTGGGACGCGCTGCGCGAGCAGACCCTGGCGCGGCAGATCAAGCTGGGCGTCGTACCACCAGACACCAAGCTCGCTCCCAAGCCAGAAGCCATCAAGGATTGGGACAAGCTGAGCCCGGATGAGAAGAAGCTGTTCGCGCGTCAGATGGAAGTGTTCGCGGGATTTGGCGAGTATGCCGACGCCGAAATCGGGCGGCTGGTCGAGGCGATCAAGGCCTCGGGGCAACTCGACAACACGCTGGTCTTCTACATTGTCGGCGACAATGGAGCGAGCGCCGAAGGTGGCATGAACGGCTTGTTCAACGAGATGAGCTATTTCAATGGCGTCAATGAGACCGTCCAGGACGTCCTCAAGCACTACGATGAACTCGGCAGTGCGACAGCCTATGGTCACTACGCCGCCGGTTGGGCGGTCGCGGGCGACACGCCGTTTACGTGGACCAAGCAGGTTGCCTCCAACTACGGCGGCACTCGCAATGGTATGGTGGTTTTTTGGCCTAAAGGGATAGCGGCCAAGGGCGAAGTCCGCTCGCAGTGGCACCATGTCATTGACATCGCGCCAACGATCCTCGAAGCCGCCGGTCTGCCGGAGCCCAAGAGCGTAAACGGGACGCCCCAGACTCCGATCGAAGGCACAAGCTTGCTCTACACGTTTGCCGATGCCAAGGCGGGGAGCAGGCATACGACGCAGTACTTCGAGATCTTTGGCAACCGCGCAATCTACAATGACGGATGGCTCGCGGGTACCGTTCATCGGGCAGCTTGGGAGCGCACGCCCCGCCGGCCAATCGAACAGGACATCTGGGAACTATACGATACCCGGTCGGACTTCAGCCTCACGAACGACCTGGCCGCGAAAAATCCTGACAAGCTCAAAGAGATGCAGGACCTTTTTCTGAAGGAAGCGGTCAAGTATCAGGTGCTGCCGCTCGATGACCGGATGGAGACGCGCATCAACGCCGCCGCGGTCGGTCGGCCCGACCTGATGGCCGGTCGTACCTCGCTCACGGTTCATCAGGGGATGACCGGGATGTCCGAGAACGTCTTCATCAGCCTGAAGAACGTGTCGCATACGATCATCGCCGACGTCGATATGCCTGACAGGGGCAACGGCGT
The DNA here is from genome assembly GCA_049802835.1 of Bradyrhizobium sp. Classification (GTDB taxonomy): domain Bacteria; phylum Pseudomonadota; class Alphaproteobacteria; order Rhizobiales; family Xanthobacteraceae; genus Bradyrhizobium. The sequence goes on along the minus strand of JBARNF010000928.1, from coordinate 503 downwards.
CATCATCGCCCAGGCCGGGCGGTTCGGTGGCTGGAGTCTTTATTTCAAGGATGGCAAGCCGAGCTACACTTACAATTTCCTCGGATTGCAGCGCTACACAGTTGCTGCCAAGCAGGCGCTGCCTGCAGGCAGAGGAACGCTTCGCTTCGAGTTCGCGTATGACGGCGGCGGCATCGGCAAGGGCGGCGCTGCGACGATCTTCTTCAACGGAAAACCAATCGCTACCGGCCACATCGATCGTACCCAGTGCTGTATCTTCTCTGCTGACGAAGGCACCGACGTTGGCGCGGATGAGGGTACGCCCGTCACCGAAGCCTACAAGGTGCCGTTCAAGTTCAACGGTAAGATCATCAGCGTGACCGTCGAGGTGAAAGACATGAAGAAGGCCGACAATGAAGAAGCCGTCCAAGCCCGCAAGGCAGCGGCGTTGAAGAAAGGACTGTCCGATTGATGCGCTCTTCGCGCTCGCCAGGTCAGTAATCGGTCCCTTGAGAAGGAGCGGG
>JBARNF010000927.1:0-4364 GCA_049802835.1 Bradyrhizobium sp. | reverse complement strand
GATCGAGGCTCGCGACCTGCTGGCCGGTGGTGTACGACGCCGGCTGCACGCGCGGCTCGCCCTGCGCGATCTGCGGTTGGCCCGGCTGGCCGGGGAAGAACGAGAAGTCGCCGGTGAGCGAGGAGCTTTCCCACGGCGTCTGGCGGCCGTCGGTCGCCTGGTTCACGGAAAAGCGCACCTTCTTGAACGCCTGCTCGATCGGCAGGCCGGGCTCGCGCGCGACCGACATGAATGCGCTGGTGTAGGGGCTGTTGCGGCCGTCGCCGTCCTCGGCTTCCGAGCCGGGCGCGGTGGCGTAGGAGATGATCGAGCCGTTCGGCGCGTCCACCATGGCGAGCCCGCGGCCGGAGGTCTTGTTGATGGAGGAGAACGGATTGTTGCGGCAGGCGTCGAGCATGACGATGCGCGCCTTGCTCGGCACCGCGGCGAGCGCGTTCATCATGTCGGCGAGCCGCAGCGTCTGCAGCGGCACGTCGGCTTCCTGGGTGATCTGCGCATCGACCGGCACCAGATAATTGTCGCCGTCGACCTGCACGCCGTGGCCGCCGTAATAGACGAGCGCCACCGTGTCCGGCCCCTTGGCCGCCACCTTGCGGGTGAAGTCGCCGATGGCACGCCGCATGTCGCTCTGGGTAAGATCGCGCGCCGCCACCACCTCGAAGCCGGCGGATTTCAACATCTCCGCCATCGCCTTGGCGTCGTTGGCCGGATTGGGAAGCCGCGGCACCGCCTGGTACGCCGAATTGCCGATCACCAGGGCGACCCGGCTCTCCGCGTGCGCGAGACCGCACCAAGTTGCCGCGAGCGTGACTGCCAGCATCAGGGATCGAAACATGACCGCACCTCTTCGCCCACTCTCCCCGCACGGCCACAGGCCGCGTGCGTGGGGGGAGCTTGGCGCGAGGGGGAAGGCCGGTATGTGAGGGGAGTCACACAGGGGAGGGCGGTGGCTCCTCCCCGAAAGCGAGGTCATGGGCCAACAGGCGACAACCGCCTCTTCGCTCACGATGTGCGTGGCGGGGCCAACTCATTCCAAATATCAGCCTTTGTCCCGCGGCTGTTCTGTCTAGCCGAAATAGGGACCCTTACCCTTCACCTTCGCTTTTTGATGCTGTGGACCGTGTTCTATCGATACGGTCGTCCGGGTATGCCGACCCCCGGCTTACGCACTTTGGCCGAGCTTTTGCAGATGCCCCCGTCGACGCAGGGGGATTGCGATGCCTGCGGGGTCTTCGCTGTGTTGGTTCGGCCGACCGCCGGCGTGGTCTTATTCCGCGGCGCCGCCTCCGATACGGTGGCCAGTGGTATGGAGGCCGAAAGCGCCAAGGCCGCCAACGCGATCAAGCTTCCGCTCCCCTTCGCGCGAGGCACGTCTGGCGGTTGGCCCATCACTCTGCTCCCTCGGTCTGCCGATACGGTTGTGTAACTAAGCCGCACACCCCGGCCATACGAGCGTTCTGTCCCTGCGCAGCCCGACATCGAAAAAGCGCGATAATAAGAAAGAAAGCATGTTTTGTGCCCTCGCGCAATTTATATAGAATGCATGTCATTTGGACCTGGACCATCGTGCCATGCTGCGAGACCCAAGTCCGTTCGCCGACATGAAGCGCGGCGCCGGCTTCAATCTCAATGCGCTCCTGATTTCGATGCCCTTTTACTCGGTGCGGACGCCGTCACTGCAGCTTGGGTTGCTCTCCGCGACCGGCAGGGCGCACGGTTTTGCAGTTGAAACGCTTCACTTGAATCTCGACTTTGCGGCTCGTGTCGGCCGCGACTTGTATGAGAGGCTCTGCCAGCACCGCGGTCCTGAGCTGGGGAACTGGCTGTTCGCGATGGCGGCGTTCCGCGACGATGCCCCCGATCAGGACGGTCGCTTCCCTTATGACTTTCCCGCTGTCGTGGAGTCCGTCCGCGACTTCGATGTCGATGCAGCCGCACTCTGCCGCTTGCGGACAGAAACCGTGCCCGCATTCCTGGAACACGCTGAGAGTCTGGTCGATTGGTCGCGCTACCACGTCGTCGGGTTCACCTGCACGTTCCAGCAGAACACCGCATCTTTCGCTCTTGCCCGTCGGCTGAAGGAACGCTTCCCGCATCTCGTTACGCTGTTTGGCGGCGCCAATTTTGAAGCAGAGATGGGGCGAGAACTCGTTCGCGCCTGCCCGTGGATCGATTATGCGATCGACGGCGAAGGCGACGAAGCCTTCCCTGCGTTCCTCGCTGCAGTGGCCGAGGGGCGAGCGCCCCTTCGCGTCCCCGGCGTGATCTCGCGGGAGGGGTCGGCGCAACCCACTGCGCAGCCGTTTGCTCACCTCGAGCGCCTGCCGGTGCCCGATTATGCGGAGTTCTTTCAGCGCGCCCAGACCCTGGGGGTCATCGCCGCGGGCCAGCAGGCGACGGTCGCGGTGCCCTTTGAGAGCTCACGCGGCTGTTGGTGGGGTGAGAAACATCATTGCACATTCTGCGGCCTCAACGGCAGCACGATGAGGTTTCGCCAAAAATCGTCCGAATGCCTGCTGGCGGAGCTGGCTGAACTCGCCCGGCGCTATGGCGTCTTCCGCTTCAGCGCGGTGGACAACATCATGCCCGGAAAATTCTTCACAGAGTTCATTCCCGCTTTGATCGCGCAAGAGCGGAACTACGACCTGTTCTTCGAGGTGAAGTCGAACATGACGCGGCCGCAGATCAAGGCCCTCAGCGACTCCGGCATCCGTTTCATCCAGCCCGGGATCGAATCGTTGAGCTCGCGCGTGCTCCGTCTCATGGACAAGGGCGTGCGCGCTGCCCACAACGTCAATCTGCTCCGCTGGGCTCGGCACTACGGCATCGACGTCACGTGGAACCTGATTTGGGGATTTCCTGATGAACGGGAGGAGGACTACCACGAGCAAGCGGCATTGTTGCCGCATCTCGCCCATCTGCAACCGCCGAATGGTGCAAACCGCATTTGGCTGGAGCGCTTCAGCCCGCTCTACTTCGATCGCGAACGCTTTCCTGTGGAGCGCCTCGAACCGGAGGCGAGCTTGGCATACGTCTATCCCAGCCGCATCTCGCGCGAGAGCGTCGCATACTTCTTCGATCACACGTTCCCGAACGAACTGCCGGACACGGTTTTCGAGCCGATCCTCGAAACGGTCGATGCGTGGCAAGACGCATGGGCGGGCGCGCAACGCCCGTGGCTGGTTTATCGCTGGTCGCCCGGGGTGTTGCAGATCGAGGATGGCCGCGATCCCGCTGCGCCCCGGCTCTACAGCTTCGAGAGCCCGCTCGCCGAAATCTATCGGGCGATCAGCGACCGTCCGATCAGCGCGGCGAACATCAGGGAAGCACTGAATCTGCCATGGAGCGCCGAGGAAATTGCGAATGCCCTGGACCTGTTCGCCGCGAAGGGGCTGGTCATGCGCGATGATGAGCTTTTCCTGGCGCTTGCCATCCCTGCCATGCCTGCGCACTAGTCCGTTTCAGTTGGCATAGGGGAAGCGGGCGATGTGCTTGCAAGTTTTGGCCAGACCTCTGTTCGCCTCACCGCCCGAACAGCACGCTCGCCGGCACGCTGCGCAGCTCCTTTGTCCCGGTCAGGATCATGGTGATCTCCAGCTCCTGCCGGATGATGTCGAGCGCCTTGGCGACGCCCGCCTCTCCCATGGCGGCGAGGCCGTAGAGATAGGCCCGCCCGATCAGGCAGCCGCGCGCGCCGAGCGCCAGCGCCTTCATGACGTCCTGGCCGGAGCGGATGCCGCCGTCGAACACCACCTCGGTGCGATCCCCGACCGCCGCGACGATGTCCGGCAGCACCGCGATCGAGGCGGGCGCACCGTCGAGCTGGCGTCCGCCATGGTTCGACACCACGATACCGTCGGCGCCGAGCGACGCCGCGGTCTTGGCGTCCTCGACGTCGAGGATGCCCTTGAGCACCAGCTTGCCCGGCCACAACTTTCTGATCCAGTCGAGGTCGCGCCAGTTGAGCGACTGGTCGAAGTGATGGGTCGACCATTCGCCCGCTCCCATCAGGCTGACTTTGCCCTTCAGATACGCCTCGATGTTGCCGAAGGTCTTGCGCTTGCCCATCAGCACGCCGAGCGCCCAGGACGGCTTGGTGGCGACGTCGAGCATGTTGCGCAGGGTGAGGCGCGGCGGCACCGTCAGCCCGTTCTTGATGTCGGCGTGGCGCTGGCCGCGCAGCGGCAGGTCGACGGTGACCATCAGCACCGAGCAGCGCGCCGCCCTCGCCCGCTCGATCATCGCCTCCGAGAAGGCGCGGTCGCGCAGCACGTAGAGCTGGAACCAGAACGGCTTTCTGGTCGCCTCGGCGATGTCCTCGATGGTGCAGATCGACATGGTCGACAGGCAGTAGGGAATGCCCG
>JBARNF010000926.1:0-6074 GCA_049802835.1 Bradyrhizobium sp. | reverse complement strand
GGTCGAATGGCTGCTGCTGAGCGAGCCGGTCTCGGTGGCGGAAGCCGACGTGGCGAAATTCGCCAAACTCTATCCAATGAACGCCCGCCCGGTGCAGAAGCTCGACCGCCGCTTCGTGCTGCAGGGGGTTTGAGCCAACCGGCTTCGCTCACGAAGGCCAGCCCAGTGCAACTCGTTCGCTGCGCTGGCCGTCCTGACTTCCAGCCTGAGACGGCTCGAGGCACCGGGCAGGGCCTGCGCGGCCGAGAGCACCAGCGACGATCCCGCGCCCGTCTCGGTCGCCGCCCCCTGCTCCTCGATCGATGCCGCGATCGCGGAGGCGATCTCGCAGCCATCGACCCTGCATCGATGCGAGCTTGCGCGCACGTCATCGTTGTGGCTGCGCCAAGCAGCCGCCACCGGAGACTCATCAGAAGTTGCGGGCCCACGGCGGAGACGGCGAGAACGCGTCCTCGACGAACTGCGCCAGCGCGCTGATGCGGGCCACCTGCATGCGTGCTTCGGGGATCAGCATCTTCACCCATCGCTCCGGCGGTTGATAGCTGTCCAGCACAGCCACCAGCTCGCCCGCGGCCAACTTCGGCGCCGTCAGATACTCGGACAGCAGAGCAATGCCATTTCCGGCCAGTGCCGCGCGGAGCAGGACCTGCCCGTCATTGGCGCTGATCCTGGGATTGATCTCGACCGTGGTCGGTCCCTGCGGGCCGTTGAACGACCAGACCGGCCCCGTCGGCGCGAAGTTCAGCGTATCATGTGCGATCAGGTCACGCGGATGCGCGGGCGCGCCGCGGCGGGCGACGTAGCCGGGCGATGCGCAGAGCATGGGTCGCAGCGGACACAGTGGAATATCGACCACATCGCTGAAGGTCGCATCGAACGCCGCGATCGCGACGTCAAAACCTTCGTCCGCAGGGTTCACCGCCCGATCGGCCAGCACGATGTCCATGCTGAGCTTGGGGTGCAGCGCCTGGAAGCGTGCCAGGATATCGGCGAGATAAAGCACGGTGAGCGTCGTCGGCGCCTTGACGCGGATCGGCCCTTCGAGATCGTGCCCGGCGTCGGATACCTGCCGCATCGTGTCGTCAAAATCCGCCACCAGCGACCGGACCCGCTCGATCCATCGCCGGCCAGCTTCGGTCAGCATCACCGACCGGGTCGTTCGAACGAACAGCCTGGTCTTCACCGCGTGTTCGAGCTGATCGACCCGCTTGGTCAGCACCGAGGTCGCAAGCCCGCTCCGCCGGGCTGCGGCCGAAAAACTGCCGGTCTCGGCCACGGACAGGAAAGCGCGAAGATTCTGGAGCGCATCCATGGGCATCTTTCTCGAATCGCGAAAAGTGTGGCTGCATTTCGCACTATTCTTCGCAAATTGCGACTGAGCTAAGCTTGAGACAACAACAAAGCGCTCAGGGAGGCCCTCTTGGTCCATATGGCTGTTCGGGAACCGATCCGTGACACCAGCGTGCTCGGTTCCTACGATGTGGTGGTCGTGGGCGCAGGTCCTGCCGGTCTCGCCGCGGCCAGTTCGGCGGCGAGAGGTGGCGCCGACGTCCTGCTGGTGGAGCGCTACGGCTTCCTGGGGGGCATGGGCACCGCCGGCGGAGTCACCAACTTCGCTGGCCTGTTCGGGCTGGTGCATGGCGAAACCCGTCAGGTCGTGCACGGCGTGGTCGACGAACTGCTGGACCGGCTCGACCGGCTGGGCGGTTTGAACGAGCCGCAGCAGGGCCTGCAGGGACGAATCACGGTCCGCTCCTACGACGTCTCCACCCTGAAATGCGCGGCCGATGATCTCCTGCTTGCCGCAGGCGTGAAGCTGCTGTTTCACGCTGTCGCCGTCGACGTCGCGATGGACGATGATCGCATCACCGCGCTGGTCGTCGAGACCAAATCCGGCCGCCGCGCCATCCGGGCCAAGCTGTTCATCGACTGCTCCGGTGATGCCGACCTCGCAGCCCGCGCCGGCGTTCCCTTCGAGACCGGCGACGGCCATGGCGGCGGGCTGTTTCCGACCACGATGTTCCGGGTCGGCGGCGTCGATCCGGCCCGCGCGCTCGCGGCGATCGGCGAGTTCAAGGCGATTGACCGGCTGATGAGCGAAGCTGCCGGCCGCGGTTATCGGTTTCCGCGCGAAGGCGCCATCGTGCGGCCGCAGAAGAACCCGACCGAATGGCGCATCAACGTGACGCAAATCCGCAATGCGCAAGGCAGCGTCATGGACGCCACCGACGCGCTGCAGCTCAGCGACGGAGAAATCGAGGGGCGCCGGCAGATCCAGGAATATTTCCGCTTCCTGAAGCACGAGGTCCCCGGCTTCGAGCACGCGCATATCGTCGAGATCGCCCCGCAGGTGGGCATCCGCGAGAGTCGACGGATCGAAGGCATCTACCAACTCTCCGGCCAGGACATCGTCGGCTGCGCAGATTTCGACGACACCATCGGCGTCAATTCCTGGCCGATGGAGCTGCATGTCGCGGGCAAGGTCGAGTGGGGCTTCTATCCCGACGGCAGCCGCGGTTTCTGCCAGCTGCCTTTCCGCATGCTGCTGCCCAAGGGCGTATCCAATCTGCTCGTTGCCGGCCGCTGCGCCTCCATGACGCATGAAGGACAATCGGCGGCGCGCGCCAGCGGCGCCTGCTTTGCGATGGGTCAGGCCGCGGGCACCGCGGCAGCCATGGTCGCAGGCGAGCGAACCAACGCCGCGCTGCGCGAGCTCGATGTGAGCTCGCTGCAGACGAAGCTGACCGCGCAAGGCGCCTATCTCGGGACCGATTTGTAAAGCCATGGCCGCGAACATCGAAACTGCCGAGGCACGCGCGCCGGCCGCATCCGAATCTTATCGCTGGGTCGTGCTGCTGATCGCGTGGCTGAGCTTCCTGTTCAGCTTCATGGATCGACTGACCTGGGCGAACGTCGCCGTCTCGGCCGGCCAGTCGCTGGGCCTCTCACTGGCGCAGCTCGGCGTCTTCGTGACCGCGTTCTATGTCGGCTACGTCATCTGCAACGCGGTCGGCGGGGTCATGAGCGATGTCGTGGGCGGCCGCGCGACGCTGACGATCTCCATGCTGTCGCTCGGCGCGTCCACCTTCCTGTTCGGATTTACCTCGTCGCTGACCATGGGCATCGCCTTGCAGGCGGCGATGGGTCTCGCGGCCGGCGCCGACTACGCGTCGTGCATCAAGCTGATCGTCAACTGGTTCGATCGCGGCAGCCGCGGCCGCGCGATGGGACTCTTGCTCGTCGCCTCGTCCCTCGGCGTCACCGCCACCAATGCGATCGTGCCGACGCTGGCCGCCTGGGTCGGATGGCGCCGGGTCTACCAGGCGCTCGGCATCGCGACCGTGCTGGTCGGCGTGATCGCCTATGCCTTGTTGCGCGACCGTCCCAGCGATCAACCGGTGGTCGCCGTCAAGGCTCCGCCGATCGGGCCACTGCTGCGCGACCGGAACTTGCTGCTGCTGACACTCAGCGGCTTCGGCGCCTTCTGGGGCACCTGGGGCTTTGCGTTCTGGGCCAACGCGCTGATGATCCGCGGCCATGGGCTGACGGCCGTGGAGGCCGGCTTGGTCATGTCGCTCGCAGGCATCGCCGCCATGATCGGAAAGCCGCTGATCGGCCTTTTGGCCGACTGGCTGGGCGGAAAGGAAAAATGGCTGACGATCGGCACCCTGGCGTTATTCGCGGTGATGCTGCTGGTGTTCGGGACATTGCACGACAGGCTGGCCTTTCAGATCGCAGCGCCGCTGCTCGGCTTCGGCGCTTTTGTCTACAGCCCCCTGCTGGCCGTGATGGTCGCCGATGTCGCCGGCACCGCTTCGGCCGGATCGGCGACGGGACTGACCGCCAGCGTCTGGCAGCTCGGAAGCACGATCGTGCCGGTCGTGGTCGGCGTAATCTATCAGGCGACCGGCTCGTTCATGGCCGCCTTCGCCACGCTTGCGGCCGGCCCTGCGCTGGCGATCCTCTGCCTGCTGTTCCTGAAGCTGCGCGAACGGTCCCGGTAGGTTGATGCGGCAAGCGTGACCACCCGGCAGGCAGCATCCCGTCAGGGCGCCATCGCAGGCTCGCTCAGCACGTCGAGTTCGGCCTGCTCCTCGGCGGTGGGCGTGAGGCCGCTGCGGATGGTTTCATAAGCCCACCAGCGTCCGTCCCTGGGCATGCTCGCGCGCCGAAGCGGCTCGGCTTCAGTGAAGATGAAGCGACGCCGGAAGGCCAGCGGGCTTTCCGCGAGCAAAAACCCCTTCATCCGCTCATGGCCCATGAACCACGGGCTGTCGAGAAAACGCTCCGGATGGCAGGTCCATTCCGGCGCCGCCCGTAGACTCCATCGTATTGACAGGTGCTCGCCGATCGCTCCGATGAGCGCGTTTGCCTTGGGGTCGTCAGTCAAGCCCGGATCCTCGGCGATGCGTGCGAAACGGGATGCGGCCAAGGTATCACCGTAGAACTCGTCGAGGAAGCCGGCCATACAGAACCTCAACTTCTCACCATTACGAACGAGTCGCAGGACCTGTGCCAGCGTGCCAGCTCGGGTCAGGGTCATTTTCGGCTCTCCGATGCTCGTCAAGCAACGTGTCTATCTTCGCCTGGATACGGGGATATACCGTCGGAACAACGATGCCTGGAAGATGAGGATAGCACTCCCTCAGCAGCGCAACGAGCTGCTCTTCCGTCGTAAGCTTGGTGATCTTCATGAGGGCGACCGCATCCTTGAGATCGCTCTCGACCTTCTCCGTGTCGGCGGCCACTCGATTGGCCAGGATCTTCATGGCCAGCATATAGGCTGGTGTCGGCAGGTGGACACGGAGACCGACGATCGAGTTCGGCATCCTGGGATATTCTCCCGACAGAATTAGGTTGGGCTGCGGATCGCCGGGCGGAGGCGCCATTCGCTTGACGCCTTCGTTGATCCAGTCGCGAGGCAAACCTAGCCGAAATGCCACCTGATCGGCGATTTCCCTGACCACCCTGCCTTCCGCAAGAAACACCGCATCGACGTCTCCCGACGCGTTACGAATATCGCTAGCCAGAATGAGACACGATCCGCCGTAGACTGCGATCTCCACGACAATGCCACGGGAAGCCGCCAGGCGGCCCATCTCATCGAAAGCCTTCTCGACGATGTCTCTGGTCAGTTCAGTCGACATGCCCGACGATCTCCGCTGTGCCTCCGTTTGCGGACCTACATCCGCGCTCGGGTCAGGCCGACCGCGCCAGCGCGCCGTCGATCATGTTGACCGCATTGTTGATGCCGTAGACGGCGACGAAGGAGCCGAAGCGCGGGCCCTTCTCCTGGCCGAGCAGCACCTGGTAGAGCATGTTGAACCAGTCGAGCGAGACGCCGGGGCGGCCGTCCTTGCCCTTCTTCGCGTGATCGAGGAACGGCTCGCGGCGGCCGATCTCGTAGACCACGTTCTGGATGTCTTCGGCGGGAGCGTCCGCCGCAAGGTTCGACAGCGCATCGCGCAGGTCCTGCAGCGCCACCCGCTCGATCTCGGTCGGCTCGCGGAAGGTCTTGGTCGGTGCGACGAAGTCGCGATAGTAGTTGATGGCGTAGCCGACCATCGCATCGAGCTTGGGATGCGTCTGCGGCGTCACGCCGGGCCGGTAGCGGCCGATGAAGCCCCACAGCGTCTCGGCATTCTCGGCGTTCGATGACGACACCAGCGTCAAGAGAAGCTGGAAGGTGACGGGCATGTCGGCCTTCGGCGGCGTGCCGGAATGGATGTGCCAGACCGGGTTGCCGAGCTGCTGCTTCGGATCCTGCTTGGGAAAGCCTTCGAGGAACTGCTGGTAATCGTCGACGTTGCGCGGGATGACGTCGAAATACAGCCGCTTCGCCGCCTTCGGCTCGCGATACATGAACAGCGACAGCGATTCCGGCGAGGCATAACGCAGCCATTCGTCGATGGTCAGGCCGTTGCCCTTCGACTTCGAGATCTTCTGACCCTTCTCGTCGAGGAACAGCTCGTAGTTGAAGCCCTCCGGCGGCGTGCCGCCGAGCGCCGCGCAGATCTTGCCCGACAGCTTCACCGAATCGATCAGGTCCTTGCCGGCCATTTCATAGTCGACGC